>VBOO01000108.1 GCA_005877505.1 Nitrospirota bacterium | reverse complement strand
GGCCAAGGCGGCCACCAAGGCCTTCGTGGTGAACCGCATCGGAGACGCGGGATTCCTGATCGCGATCTTCCTCGTGTTCGCCCGCTTCGGGACGCTGGACTACACCGAGGTCTTCGCCAAGGCAGGCACACTCGATTCCGCCACCGCCTTTGCGATCGCCGTGTGCCTGCTGATCGGGGCCGTCGGCAAGTCGGCCCAGCTCCCGCTCTACACCTGGCTGCCGGATGCGATGGAGGGCCCGACGCCCGTCAGCGCGCTGATCCACGCCGCCACGATGGTGACCGCCGGCGTCTACATGGTCGTCCGCAACCACGCGATCTACGACCTGGCGCCGAACGCCTTGCTGCTGGTCGGGGTGATCGGCGGGGCGACGGCGCTCTTCGCGGCCACGATCGGTCTCGTGCAGACCGACATCAAGCGGGTGCTGGCCTATTCCACCGTCTCTCAGCTCGGCTTCATGTTCCTGGCGTGCGGAGTGGGCGCCTACACGGCGGCGATTTTCCACCTCGTCACCCACGCCTTCTTCAAGGCGCTGCTGTTTCTCTCGGCGGGCTCGGTGATCCATGCGCTGGCGGGCGAGCAGGACATCCGCAAGATGGGCGGGCTGTGGGACAAGGTGCCGGTCACGCACTGGGTGTTCCTGATCGGCGCGGCCGCCATCGCGGGGTTCCCGTTCCTGTCCGGGTGGTGGAGCAAGGACGAGATCCTCGGCCAGGCCTTCATGCACCGCCACTATGTCCTGTGGACGCTGGGAGCGGCGGCGGCGTTCTGCACGGCCTTCTACATGTCTCGGCTGCTCTACATGACGTTCTACGGCCAGTCGCGGGTGGCGCGCGAGGTCGCCCCTCATATCCATGAGCCCTCCTGGTGGATGCTCGGGCCGCTCGTTGTCCTGGCGGCCCTGTCTGCCGTTGGCGGCCTGATCGGGGTGATCCCCGGTGGGCTGGAGAACGGCGCGATCCATCAGTTCCTGGGGCCGGTGGTCTCCGTCGCCCCGGCGGGAGCCGGCGTCCACACAGGGGGCCATCTGCTGCCGTATATCCTGATGGCGGTGATCACGCTCATCGGACTCGTGGGCTGGTTCACCGCCCACTATGTGTATTACGTGAAGCCGCAGCAGCCCGACCTGCTGATGAACAGGATGAAGGGGGCCTACACCCTGCTCTTGAACAAGTACTGGGTGGACGAGCTCTACGACTGGATCGTCGTGGAGCCGAGCAAGGGCGCCGGGCGTCTCCTGGATCGGATGGATGCCGCCGTCGTGGATCGGGCCGTGGTCGCCGTGGAACAGGTCACTGACCTGAACGCGGCCGGCTCGACGTGGTTCGAGAAGTACGTGATCTACGGCGCCATCAACGTCGCGGGATACGCGAACCACGTCGGCGCGCGCATCCTGCGCCGGGTTCAGACCGGCTTGGTGCACCACTATGCGGCGATCCTCGTCACCGGGCTCGTGGTCCTGGTCAATCTGATCGTGCTGATCCTCTGGTGGGGAGGCGCGTCATGATTCTGAACGAGATCGCGGCCGACCAGCAGATCGGCTTTCCCATCCTGACCGTTCTGACGTTCCTGCCGCTCGCCGGAGCGGTGGTGATCTGGCTGTTTCAGAAGGACGAGGACCTCATCCGCAAATCCGCCATGGCGGTCGCCGGCCTGGAGCTCTTCATCTCCGTCGTGCTCATGTGGTCCTTTACCCCGAACAGCGCCCAGATCCAGTTCGCGGAACGGGCGTCCTGGATCCCGGCCATCGGCGTCGGCTACCACCTGGGCGTGGACGGCATCAGCGTGCTGTTCATCCCGCTCACCGCCTTCCTCACCGCGCTCATCATGGTCTATTCCTGGGACGCTGAGCGGTACCTGCTCAAGCCCTACCTGATGTCGCTGCTCGGGCTGGAGAGCATGATGGTGGGCGTCTTCGCCTCTCTGGACCTCATCCTGTTCTTCGTCTTCTGGGAGCTGATGCTGCTGCCGAGCTACTTCCTGATCAAGCTCTGGGGGCCCGGGGCGCAGCGCCAGTACGCCGCGCTGAAGTACGTCCTGTACACGCTCTCGGGGTCGGTGCTCATGCTGGTCGGGATGGTGCTCCTCAACCTGAACTTCCACGAGGCGGCGGTGGCGTCCCGCACGGAGCCGCTCTACTCCTTCGATTTTCTCGATCTCGTGACCGTGCCGGTGCCGCCCAAGAAGCAGACGCTGATCTTCTTCCTGATGTTCTTCGGGTTCGCCTTCAAGGCGCCGATCTTCCCCTTCCACACCTGGCTGCCCACAGCCCTTGTCGAGGGCCCGATCGTGATGAGCGTGGTTCTGTCCGGCGTCAAGCTGGGGACCTTTGGGTTCCTCCGGTTTGTCATCCCGCTGTTGCCGGAGGCGTCCGTCCGGTGGCTCTGGGTGATGGCTGGGCTGGGTCTGGCCGGGATCCTCTATGGGGCGTTCATCGCGCTGGTCCAATCCGACTTCCGCCGGCTGCTCGCGTACGCCAGCGTCTGCCACTTGGGCTTCGTCATGCTGGGGCTCTTTGCGCTGAATTTCCAGGGACTCCAAGGGAGCCTCTTGCAGATGATCAATCTGGGGTTCACCACGACCGGGTTGTTCTTCCTGACCGGGTCCCTCATCTCACGCACCGGGTCGGCGGACCTGTCGGCCTACGGGGGCCTCGCGCGCCACCTGCCTCTCCTGGCGGCGTTCATGCTCTTCCTGGGCCTGTCTTTCATCGGGCTGCCGGGCACCAACGGGTTCGTCGGGGAGTTTCTCATCCTGCTCGGCGCCTTCCGTGCCCATTGGGCGCTGGCGGCCATCGGCGTCCTGGGTGTGATCCTGGGCGCGGCCTATTTCCTCTGGTTCTACGAGCGGGCCTTCTTCGGCCCGTCCGCGCCCGGGCCCCAAGCGCCCCTGCGCGACCTGCAGCCGCGCGAGTGGGGCATCGCCGCGGCGCTGAGCGTGATGGTGCTGTGGATCGGCCTGTACCCTGCGCCGTTCCTGGACATGATCAACGGGTCGGTGCAAAAGCTGGTGGAGCGGGTTGAGCAGGGGTCCGTGGTGAAGGCGGTTCGCGTGGAGGCGAACACCCCCCCACCCTCACCCTCCCCCTCGAGGGGGGAGGGGTTGGGTGGGGGTGGGGCGCGACGATGACCGAGAGCTACCTGCTGAGCGTCATCCTGCTCGCCCCGTTCGTGGGAGCCGCCGTGCTGGCGACGCCCTTCGTGTCGAACCGCCGGCCGTTGCTCGTCCGCCAGTTGGCGGCGTTCTTCGCCGGCATCTCGTTCTTCGGGTCGTTCATCCTGCTCTTCGCCTTCGACTGGCAGCAAGGCGGGTACCAGTTCCAGCAGAAGTACCTCTGGTCGGAACAACTCGGGATCCAGTTTTACATCGGCGTGGACGGGATCGGAACGCCGATGGTGCTAGCCTCCTCGATCCTCCTCTTCGCCGGCGTGTTCATCTCCTGGCACATCCAGGACCGGACCAAGGAGTTTTACGCCTTCCTGCTGATCCTGGCCGGCGCGACTATCGGGGTCTACGTGTCGCTGGACCTTTTCTTCCTCTACTTCTTCTATGAGATGTCGGTCATCCCCATGTACCCGCTGCTGGGCGTCTGGGGCAGCCACACGAAGGGCTACCTCGAGACGACCAACGCGGAGGAATGGGAGCGGCCCGATGCGCCCCGGTTCATTCTGAACTTCGCGCGCAACAGCAAGGAATACGCGGCGATGAAGCTGACGCTGTTCCTGTCGGCCGGCGCGGTCGTGGCGCTGCTGGGCATCCTGCTGATCTACAAGTTCTCCGGCCTCAACACCTTCGAGATCCCGGTGCTGGCCGAGAAGGGCCGCTTCGGCGGGAGGCTGGCGACGATCATCTGGCTGCTGTGCTTCTTCGGGTTCGCCTCGATCGCGCCCCTCTGGCCGCTGCACTCGTGGTCCCCGGTCGGCCACGCCGCGGCGCCCGCGGCCACCAGCATGCTGCACGCCGGCGTGCTCATGAAGCTGGGCCATTTCTCGATCATCCGCACGTGCTTCCAGATTCTCCCGGACACCACGCGGGACCTGATGCCGATCGCGGCCATCCTCTGCATCTTCAGTATCCTCTACGGCGGCTACGTCGCGTACTACGCCAGGGACACCAAATACGTCATCGGGTACAGCAGCTCCAGTCACATGGGGTACGTGTTCCTCGGCATGGCCGCGCTGAACTTTATCAGCCTGACCGGCGCCGTCCTGTACATGTTCGCGCATGCGCTGGCCACGGGGATGCTGTTCGCCATGGCCGGCTGGGTCTACGACCAGACCCACTCGCGCGACATCCCCTCGCTGGGCGGCCTGGTCGCCAAGATGCCCTTCATCGCCGGCTGCTTCCTCGTGGCCTGCATGGCGTCCGTCGGCATGCCGGGGACCGTGAACTTCGTGGCCGAGATCATGATCGTGCTGGGGAGTTGGGCCAAGTACCCCGTCCAGACTGTGATCGCGGTCCTGGGCATCGTGCTCACGATGGCCTATCTCTTCCGCATGATGCGCGGGGTCTTCTACGGGCAGTTGAGCGAGTTGGGCCACCACGCCCATGACGCCGAGGCGCTCGTGGACCGGGCGCCGCTCTTGATCATGATCTTCAGCAGCGTCCTGTTCGGGTTGATGCCGGGGCGGATGCTGGACGTCATCCGCTCGGGCGTGAATCCGGTCCTGGCCCGGATCATGGAGGTGGCGCCGGTCGTGACCCAGACGGGGAGCGGGCTCCTCCCATGACCTTCGACCTCAACCTGACCGTCAGCGATCTCCTCCTGGTGCTTCCGGAGGTCTGGGTCACGCTGTGGATCTGCGTCGTGCTGTGCGTGGACTTCCTGAGGCCCCGCACGTCCCAGCGTACCATCGCCGGGCTCAGCGTCGCGGGGATGGGCGTCGCCCTGGTGTTCCTGCTAGGGTACTACGCGGACGGGACGAGCGGAGTCCTGTTCAAAGGGATGTTCGTCCTGGATCGGCTGGCCCTGTTCTTCAAGATCCTCGTGATCGG
>VBOO01000107.1 GCA_005877505.1 Nitrospirota bacterium | reverse complement strand
GCGTTCGCGTTTGGTCCGGTGGAACCGGCGTTGGGCGGCACCGTCAGGCAGGTCGCGAAGATCCAGAACGGGCTGTCGAGCGAGAAGGCGAAGGAGATCGCCAAGCTCATCAAGGACGGGAAGTTCAAGGTCCAGGCCCAGATCCAAGGCGATCAGTTGCGCGTGCAGGGCAAGAGCAAGGACGAGCTACAGGCCGTGATCGTCCGGCTCAAGAGCCAGGATTTCGGGATTGACCTCCAGTACGTCAATTACCGGTAAGGGCTACGTGCCGCCCTTCATCTGCGCGTCGAGAAAGTCCTCGTATTCCAGCTCGACGCCGCAGACCGTGCAGGCGATCGGCTCGCCGGGCGGTGGCGGCAAGACTTCTTCTTTTTGCAGGACTCCCCGGCAGACGTGGTAGAAGCGGCCGCGGGAATGTTCCTCGTCTAAGGGGTCAGAGATATAGGCCAAGACCATACTGGCGCAGTCTACTAACTTGCCCGCCTTTCTTGCAATCCCGCCGGATGACGCGCCCGGCCGGACATCTTGATTCTTCCCCGCAAGGTGCCTATCCTAGCCGCGCCCCACACGGGAGGGACTCGAGTGGACAACGGTGCGACCCCGCATCCACCAGCGCGAGGAAGAGGCCCATTACGTTCCTCCCAACTGTTTTCACGAACCATCAAGTTCAGCACGATAGCCCTGCTGGCCATCTTACTGGTCTCTCTGGGCAGTGTTGCCAATCAGGCGTCCCTCGCAGCGTATCTTTCCTTGTTCACGATCATCCTGCTCCAGGGGATCGAGTTTCTCTTCCCCCTCTCCCCTGAAGCGAGCGGGGCGGACCATCCTAGGCGGTTTGTGGTCCTCCGTGTGAGCATCGTGCTGCAAGTGTTGCTGGCCTCGGTACTGGTGGCGGCGACGGGTGGCAGTGGGAGCATCTATGAATTGATCTATCTCCTCCCGATTGTCTCGGCAGCCACGATGTTGCCGGGGCGGGAGGTGGCGATCGTGGTCGGTGGAGCCATGGCCGCGATGATTGGGTTCATCGTGACTGGCACGCCCCTCACCGTTTCAATTGCCCGCGTGAAGGATGTCCAGGATGCGGTGGCGTCGATGGTCTACTTCACGATGGCCGGTATTCTCATCTACTTTTTCACGAAGAACGAACGGGACCAGCGCTTGCATTACCAGACGATGGCGGCAACTCTGGCTGAAACCAACGCGGAGCTTCGGCGGGTCCAGGCGGAGTTGACCGAGCGCCTGGCGCAATTGGCCCATATGGAGGAACGGGTCCAGCGCATTAGCCAGATGGCGGCGCTCGGAGAGCTGGCGGGTCAGGTCGCACACGAAGTGCGAAATCCTCTAGGCATCATTAAAGGCGCGACTGAAATGCTGGCGTCACGCGTCTCGGATTCTTCCACTCGACGCCACATCGGCGTCGTGCTCGAGGAGGTTGACCGCCTCAACAAGGCGGTAGAAAGTATTCTTCGTCTCGGAACGCCGTTGCGCCTCCAAACGGTTCGGCTCACTCTGCAGGATCTCCTCAAATCGGTTACACAGACGGCGACGGCCTGGTCTCCGGATGCATTACACACCGTGAGACTGACAGTTCCCCCCGAGCCTCTGTGGATCCAAGGCGATCATCTGTTACACCATGCCTTGACGAACCTGATCCACAACGCATTCCAGGCGATGCCGACTGGTGGGACCGTGACCGTCACAGCCCAGCACGGTTCAGGCAAAGAGAAGGATGATGTGGTTGTCACAATCGCGGACACCGGCGTCGGCCTCTCTGCTGAAGATCTGAAGCGCTTGGGAGAACCATTCTTTACCAAGCGGGCAGGCGGTGTTGGGCTTGGATTTGCCTTTGCCCGACGGATTATTTCCGAACACAGGGGGACGCTGGACGTGAGCAGCTCTCTTGGCCATGGCACCTGCCTTACCATTCGTCTCCCTGCCGAGCTCCGCGAGTCAGCGGGCCGGCTTTCGACCGAATCCGTGGATGTTCGAGGGTAACAGGGAGTGTCGCAATGGCCACAATTTTAGTGGTGGATGACGAGAAAAATTATCTCTGGATGCTGGGAGAACTCTTTCAGAATGAAGGTCATGAAGTGCTGACCTGTGAGAAGGGGTCGGAGGCGTTAACACTGCTCCGAGATAGCCAGGTGGATCTGCTGCTGACCGACCTGCGCATGGCCGAGATGGATGGCATGGTACTGCTCGCCCGTGCACGAGAAATTGCCCCGGCTGTCTCCAGCATTATCATGACGGCCTATGGAACGATCGAACGGGCGGTCGAGGCGATGCGGTTGGGAGCGTATGATTTCATCGTGAAACCGTTCAACAATGCGGACCTGCTCCGCGCGGCCGCCAAAGCGATTGAACGGACGCTACTCGTTCGCGAGAATCTGCGACTCTCCCAGTCACTGGCGCACCAGCACCATTTCGACCAACTGGTCGGAAAGAGTGCCGCCATGCAGACGGTGTTCGACAAGATCAAACGCGTGACCGATTCGAAGAGCACGGTCCTCATCACTGGTGAGAGCGGCAGCGGCAAGGAATTGGTGGCGCATGCGATCCATTTCAAAGGGCCGCGGTGCGGCCGGCCCTTCCTCCCGGTCAATTGTAGCGCGCTGACCGATACGCTGGCGGAGAGTGAACTGTTTGGGCATGAGCGAGGCGCCTTCACGGGAGCCAACGTCAGACACCTGGGGTTTTTCGAACAGGCCAACGGCGGAACATTATTTCTGGACGAGGTCGGAGAGCTGCCGATGAACCTTCAGGCCAAGCTCCTCCGGGTTCTGGATAAACAGGAAATTCGACGGGTAGGAAGCGAGAAGGTGGTCGCTGTTGATGTCCGTATTTTGGCCGCCACCAACCACGATCTCAAGACCCAGGTCAAGGCCGGACGGTTCCGTGAGGATCTGTTCTTTCGTCTGAATGTGGTCCGGATCGACGTGCCGCCCCTCCGCGATCGGCCTGAAGACATTCCGCTGCTTGCCGAGGCTTATCTTCAAGAACTGGTGAAGGAAGGGGGCATGAGCGGCAAACGCTTCTCTCCAGCCACGATCGATATCCTGACTCGCTATCGCTGGCCTGGCAATGTGCGTGAGCTGCAGAATGCCGTGGCCCACGCCGCGTTGATGGCGAAGACGGAAGAAATTCTGCCGGACGACTTTCCGTTGGAGCTGGTGGCGAGCGGCGAGTGGCTCACCGCCCTTGATCGAATCTTACCGCACGATGTCCCCCTCGACTCCACGCTGAAGGCGGTCGAACGGCACATGATCATCCGCGCACTCTCCCGCGCGAATGGAGTCCAGGCGAAGGCGGCCGAACTGCTTAAAATCAGCCGCAGCCTCCTTCAGTACAAGCTAAAACTGCCGGGGAACTTGCCGGACAGCCCACGCTAGAGCTGCCTTATCTCCATCTCCGCTTGTATAAAACTTTTGACAACCGTCAAAGTTCTTTGACGAAACTGAGGTGAGCAGCTTCAGCATGCCACGCACGCTCGCCTAAGTAGTGGAGATTGCAGGAGGTCTTTTTTCGATCTTTTTCGGTCTTGCTGGTGCAATTGCTGCTTACTTTAAGGCAGTCGGATGGACTCAATCGTGAGCGTTCTTTCAGTCCTTCAGTGGATTTGTGTGATTCCCGTCATCGTCGGGTCTGTCTATGTGGTTGTCTGCCTCTTGTGCGTTGTCCGCTACCGATCACTGAAGGCCCGGTCCTCCCCCACACCGGGCAGAGAATGGCCTCCAGTCACGATTCTGAAGCCGGTTCACGGGCTGGAAAAAGATCTGGCTAAAAATCTCCGCAGCGCCTGCCTTCAGGATTACCCAAATTATCAAGTGGTCTTCGCCGTCCAGGATGAGAAAGACCCCGCGATCCCCTTGCTCAGAAGTCTCGAACGAGAGTTTGGCCCTCAACGGGTATCCGTGGCCATCGAGCCTCACCAGGTCGGCACCAATGGCAAGATCAACAACTTGATAGGCGGTCTGATCCATGCACGTCATGAGATTCTGGTGATCAGTGATAGCGACGTCTACTTGAAGCCGGATTATCTCAAGGCCATTGTGGCTCCGTTGGCGGATCCGGATGTAGGGTTCGTCTGCACGTACTTTATGGCGATCTCCGCAGAATCCTGGTTCGAGAAGATGGAGTTGCTCACGATGAATGCCGGCTTTTTCCCCGACACGGTGTTCGCCTATGTCACCGGAACCGCCAAATTCTGCATCGGCTCGTCGGTGGCCCTTCGGCGCTCAACGCTGAACGAGATTGGTGGACTGGAGAGCCTCGCGGATTATTTGGCCGAAGACTACGAGATGGGTCGCCGCATTTGGGAGAGAGGCAAAAAGATGGCGGTCGCGCCCTACGTGGTGGAAACAGTAGTGGACCTCAAGACGCCCTCCCAGTGGTGGAACCATCAGCTTTATTGGGATCAAAACAGCTGTGTGGTTCGGCCTGGCGCACTGATCTCCACCTTGGTCATCCGTCCTGTTCCGTTCGCGCTGTTGTTCGCAGTAGCGAGGCTAGCTGATCCCTTGGGGCTGACCGTCCTGGGAGGAGCCCTCGCACTGCGACTGCTCACCACAGGTGTGATTCTGGGATGGGGACTTGGCGACCGTGAGGGACTCAAGAGCTTGATGCTCCTTCCGTTCCGTGATCTGGCGGCTGTTGTCTCCTTGCTCGCCGCTTTTATGAAACCGACCACAATCTGGCGTGACAAAGAATTTGTCCTGACCCGCGATGGACGCATCGTTGCACGGGAGAGACACTTGTGCGAAAGCTCATCGTCACCGGTGACGACTTCGGTCTCGCCGTCCCGGTAAACGAAGCGATCGAGGAAGCGCATCGGCGAGGGGTCCTGACCGCCGCCAGCCTGATGGTGGGAGCCGGGGCTGTGGCCGATGCGGTGGCACGGGCCCGGCGGCTTCCGACCCTCAAAGTGGGGCTCCATCTAGTGCTGGTCGAGGGACGTCCGGTCCTCCCGCCTCGCGAGATTTCCGATCTGGTGGATGGCCGAGGTGAGTTCTCGTCTTGTCTCGTCAGCGCTGGTCTGAGCTTTTTCTTTCGGCCCGGCGTGCGGCGTCAATTGGAGGCGGAGGTTCGCGCGCAGTTCGAGGCGTTCGCGAAGACGAGGCTCCCACTCGATCATGTGAATGCCCACAACCATATGCACCTGCACCCGACCGTCCTGGGATTGATTTTGAAGGTGGGACGGGACTACGGCCTCAAGGCCGTCCGCGTTCCGTATGAGCCGTTGCTTCCGTCGTGGCGTGCGTCAGGAAAGGCATTGTTCTCCCGCGCCGCCTCATGGGTGTGCCTGAGGCCGTGGAGCGCCCTGTTGAAAGCCCGCCTGCAGCGCGCCGGCGTGCGGTCGAACGACTATGTCTTCGGATTGAACGACAGCGGGCAGATGGATGTTGATCTCGTCCTGCGAATGCTACGCCATCTGCCCCACGGCGTCACGGAGATATTTTTCCATCCCGCGACGCGCCGCTGTCCTGAAATTGATCTGACCATGCCGACCTATCGGCATGAGCGGGAACTTGAAGCGTTGGTCAGCCCAGCGGTCCGCGAGGCGATCAGGGCGTGCGGCTATGAGCGGATCGCCTTTAGCGAGCTGTAGGTGGGGCGCGCGGCCAACTCGGCTCGGTTCCCCCGCCCGGTGTGGGTCCCAGCCTCGCCGAGCCGGCCGCACTGGCGGGTGAGGGGGAGAAGAAAGTGATGCTGCGCTACCTGGTGACAGGCGGAGCAGGCTTTATCGGCTCGCACGTGGTCGAGACGCTTGTGAGAAGGGGAGGGCGTGTCAGAGTCCTGGACAATTTTTTCACGGGGAAGCGAGAGAATCTCGATACGGCTTTCGGTGC
>VBOO01000131.1 GCA_005877505.1 Nitrospirota bacterium | reverse complement strand
CAGCTTCTTGAATGTCTGCATCCATCGCCTGCCCCTTCGCGAATCCCTCCTGCGGCCGGGGTCCCGTTGCCCGCAGTGCAAGACGGCCATCGCCTGGTACGACAACATTCCGATCCTCAGCTACCTCTGGCTGCGCGGCCGGTGCCGAAGCTGTCAGGCCCGCATCGGTTGGCGGTACCCCTTCGTGGAGGCCCTCAACGCCGCCGGCTATGGCTTCATCGCATGGCGCTTCGGGGTGACTCCCATGGGGTTCGTGTATGTGGCGCTCTTCTCGGCCCTCATCGTCGTCAGCTTCATCGATCTGGATCACTTGATCGTGCCTGACCGGATCACGTTGCCCGGGATCGCGCTCGGGCTCGTTGCCGGGACACTCCTCTTGCCGCGTTGGTGGGACAGCCTCGGAGGTCTTGTGTTGGGCGGCGGCCTGCTGTATGTCATGGCCTGGATCAGCCCGTATCTATTCGGGAAGGAGGGCATGGGTGGCGGCGACATCAAACTGCTGGCCATGATCGGCGCGGTCCTGGGCTGGCAGCAGGTGCTGCTCACGGTGATCGTGGGCGGGCTCCTGGGATCGGTGATCGGTGTGGGGTTGATCGTCGCCCGTGTGATCAGGCGGGGGGATTACATCCCGTTCGGCCCTTTTCTCTCCCTCGGGGCAGTGGTCGCGATGCTGTTCGGCCAGGAGATCCTGAACTGGTATGGTGAGCTCCTGACGGGAAGGCAGTAGGCCATGGCGCTACGTCCTCGAAGCAATCCCTTCGCGATCCTCATCGCGCTGTTGTTGGCGCTGCTCCTCACGACTCTCGGGTTCCATCTGCTGATGGTCCAAATGGCTCCCGGTGCACCCGGAACCACGGATCTGCACGCGGCGACGGATCTCCTACTGAAGGTCCTGGGCGCCATCATTCTTCTGGTCCTGCTGTACGCCGTGTTCGCGCGGTTCGTGCGGCGGGACTCCTCGCCGTCGACCGGGTTCGTGAAAGACGATGTCTTCCTCGACGTCGTGGCGCGGCTGCGGGGCAAGGAGAGTGAGCTCGAGCGCCTACGGTCGGCGGCGGAAGAACGGGCGCGGACGATCGAGAGCTACAATGAGAACATTCTTCGCAGCGTCTCGAGCGGCGTCATCACCTTCAACCCGGAAGGCGTCATCACCACCTTCAATGACGCCGCCGGCCGCATCCTGCGGGTCACCCGGGAGGACGTGATCGGCAAGGCCTGCGCCGAGGTCTTCGGCGCGGACAGCAAAGTCGCGGGGCTGCTGAACAGGTGCCTGAGCACCGGGGATGCCATCACGCGGGAGGAGTTTGAGCTGCGCCTGCCGAAGGGGGGACGAATCTGGATTGGCGTCAGCACCACGCTCCTGAAGGATCATGAGGGCCGCCTGATCGGGACCACGTTCGTGTGCACCGACCTCACCGAGATCAAGGCGCTGCAGGAGCAGGTGGAGATGCGCGAGCGCATGACCGTGTTGGGGCAGATGTCCGCGGGCATCGCGCACGAGTTCCGCAACCTGATGGGGACCATCCTGGGCGCGGCCAAGCTGATCGCCCGGCAAACCCCGAAAGCCAATCCGGTCCACGAAAGCATCCAGACCATCATCCATGGGATCGCAGACATGGACCATCTGGTCACCCAGTTCCTCAATTTTGCGCGGAAGACCGATCCCGACCTCAAGCTGGTCGATGTGGAACCCTGGCTCAAACGGGTGGTCGAGCAGGTGCTGGAACACGTGCCACCCCCGCATCCCGATGTCGAAGTGACTTGCTTACCGGATGTGCCCCAGATCTGCATCGATGAAGTACTGATGCGACAGGCGTTGGGGAACCTGGTCCAGAATGCCGTTGAGGCCATGCCGGGTGGTGGGCGCCTGGCCGTGTCGGCCAGCCTACGGCCCCCGCTGGGACGTCGGCGGGCAATCGAGGTGCGGGTCAGCGACACCGGCGCTGGCATCCCACAAGACCAGCTCGGCAAGATCTTCCTGCCGTTCTATACGACGAAACCGAAAGGGACCGGCCTCGGGCTCGCGCTGGTCCACAAGATCGTCCTGCTGCACAACGGCCGGATCGAAGTGGAGAGCCAGGAGCACAAGGGGACGACCTTTCGGCTTTCGTTACCGATCGCCTGAGGGACCGACGTGGCCACAATTCTGCTCATCGAGGACAACGAACGCATGGCCCGGGTGCTGGCCCAGCACATGGAGATGGAGGGGCATACGGTCGTCCTGGCGGCCGACGGGGAAAAAGGGATCGAGGAGTTCCGCCGGCAGAAAGTGGACCTCGTCCTGACGGATCTCAAGCTGCCGGCGAAGTCGGGCCTGGAGGTCTTGCAAGCAGTCAAGGACGAGAATCCTATGATCCCCGTCGTCGTCATGACCGCACACGGGACGATCGAGACCGCCGTGAAGGCCGTCAAGGAAGGGGCGTTCGATTTCCTGCAGAAGCCGGTTGACCCGGACCATCTTATCCTGATCATCGGGAAGGCGCTGGAGGCCCGGCAGCTCGTCACCGAGAATCTGATCCTCAAGGAAGAGCTCTCGCAGACCAAGTACGCCAAGATGGTCGGCCAGAGCCGCGCCCTGCTGGACACGCAGGAGAAGGCGAAGAAGGTCGCGGTCGGCACCACGACCGTGCTCCTGCTCGGAGAAAGCGGGACCGGCAAGGAGCTCTTCGCCCGGATGATCCATGACTTCAGCCCGCGCAAGAACGGGCCGTTCGTGGCCATCAACTGTGCGGCCATCCCCCGGGAGTTGCTGGAGAGCGAGTTGTTCGGACACGAACGTGGCTCGTTTACCGGCGCCACCGGACGGAAGATCGGAAAGTTCGAACTGGCAGACAAGGGCACGGTGTTCCTCGATGAGATCGGCGACATGGACATGGGCCTCCAGGCCAAACTCCTCCGCGTGCTGGAGGGCGAGCGGTTCATGCGGGTCGGCGGCACGTCTCCGGTCAAGGCGGACGTCCGCGTCGTGGCGGCGACCAACAAGGACCTCCTGGCAGCGGTGGCCAATCGCGCCTTCCGCGAGGACCTCTATTACCGGCTGAACGTGTTTCCGCTCGTCATCCCGCCGCTGCACGACCGCCGGGAGGATATCCCGTTGCTGGTCGAGCATTTTCTCGCGATGTACAGCCGGGAGCTGAAGAGAGAGGGCTTGACGGTCTCGTCCGAAGCGATGGAGGCCATGAAGAAACATCCGTGGACGGGGAACATCCGCGAGCTGCAGAATAGCATCGAGCGGGCCGTCATTCTCTGCGACGGCCGCGAGATCCTCCCCGACCACATCGGCCTGCGCGTGCTGGCGCGGCCGGTGCCGGATGGAGGGAGTCTCCAGGAAGCCAGCAGCGCAGCCTCCCGGGCCGTGGAGGCCAGGATGATCGAAAAGGTCCTGCGCGAGACCGGCGGCAACAAAACCAAGGCGGCCGAGATCCTGCAGGTCAGCTACAAGACGCTGCTCACCAAGATCAAGGACTATGGCCTCGACAAAGAGTGAAAGGGCGTCAGCGGCGCGGGTCCTGTCGCCTGCGGCGGCGTGGTCCTGTCGCCTCGCACCCGGACGTGCGACGGGGAACCCGTTGCTCTCGGAGTGGGTCCTGTCGCCGAGCAGCCCCGCTGAGCCGGGAACCCGTTGCTCTTTGAGCGGGTCCTGCCCCCGCATAGCCCAGCGCAGCCGGGCGTTTCGCCGTCGAATCCCCGCGGACTCGGCTGTAGGCGCTCTGGCTCATCGGGGCGCCCCGCACAGCGCCACCCGCGCCCCTGATGCGAGATGGGCTGAATTTAGTTGAGGAATAAAAATTGCGGTGCTTTCGCGCGAGACAAGCCAGTCACAGGCGGTAGTGGACCCATGGGTCACGTGCTTTTTGACCGGGATGGTGATCCGCTACCTGGACAGCCTGTCGGGGATTGACGACCGACTCGATTACCGCCGGGTCATGGGAGTGGTGGAGGGGTTCGACCACATCCGTGATCCGAAGGCCTTCCTCCTCGATCCGAACAACTGGGTCCCGCACGCGGTGCTCCGCGAGCTGATCCACCGCAGCGAGGAGGCAAGCGGGCGCAAGGATGTGACCTACCGTGCGGCCCTTGCCTACTTCGCTTCGTCCAATAAGCGGGAGCCGACGCTCATGGAAACCATCGCTCGGTACCTTGATGATGTGGACATGGCCGTCCGCTGCTCCTCGCTCTGGGCTTCAGCCTATAGCAATTACCTCCGCATGCAGGCCTTTGCCCGACCAGACGAGGCGCACACCCTCTACGTGCTGGCCCGGTTTCTGCCCCCGGTTGATCTGCAGATCGGAAACAGCCTGTTGATCAAGGGCAACATCGAGGGGTTCTCACAGCTCTATCCGTTTGTGGAATCCGCGTCCTGCGAGGAGCAGTACTCGCAACTGCGCCTGGAGACCATTGTCGCCGAGTTTGGTGAAGTTTACGTGCTGAAGCCTGACGGCCCCAGGAACGCTCCAACCGCCTGGCTGATCAAGGAGGGAAAAACCGGTAGAACAGTGGCGACGGCCAGGCCGTTCGGGATGGGAGTTGAACCGGCCGCCGATTGGGAAGAGGGACAAGCCTACGCTGCTGATCGGCCAACGAGTCGCTCGAGCGAACGCCTCCGGGCTCTCCGGATCGAACAGCCGGGCGTGTTGCGTACCGGGTCGTTGGAATATGTCTTGCAGGAAAGCGCAATCTATGATGCCCCGTACACGCGGTATCGGTTCCAGTGGCGCGAGCGTTCTGTTCAAGAGGCGGTGCGGCAGCAACCGGGCAGCGTGACGGACCGGGCCAGCAAGGGCGTGATCTCGCGCCTGCTGTTCGATCACCTGGTCGGATTGCAGGCCACGCAGCGGCGGGCGCTCGGGATCTTCATCCGCAACCGCGACCTGCGTGAGGAGAACAAGCAGCTTCGGCAGGAGCTGTACGGGGCGACGGAAACGGGCGGGCTGGTGGGCAAGAGCCGTCCCATGCAGGAGCTGTTCGTTCTCGCACGGAGCGTCGCGCAATCCGATGTCACCGTGCTGATCACCGGGGAAACCGGGACCGGCAAGGAACGGACGGCGCGGCTGATCCACCAGCTCAGTCCGCGGCGGGCTGGACGGTTTGTCGCGATCAATTGCGGCGCGCTGGCGGAAAACTTATTGGAATCGGAGCTCTTCGGGCACGAGCGGGGCGCCTTTACCGGAGCCTTGGCGCAGAAGAAGGGCAAGTTCGAGCAAGCCAACGGCGGCACGCTCTTCCTGGACGAGATCGGTGAGATCTCCCCTGCCATGCAGGTCAAGCTCTTACGGGTTCTGCAGGAACGGGAGCTCCAGCGGGTGGGAGGCCACGAGGACATCCGGGTGGACGTCCGAATCATCGCCGCCACCAACCAGGATCTGCACGCGCTCGTCGCCGAGCGGAAGTTCCGTCAGGACCTGTTCTACCGGCTCAATGTCTTTCCTCTCCACATCCCGCCGCTCCGTGAACGGGTCGAGGACATCCCGCTGATCGCCCAGCATCTGCTCGACCGGCACACTGCGGTGCAGAAGAAAGCCGTCAAGGGGTTGACCGGTGAGGCCCTTGAGGTGTTGATCCGCTATCGCTGGCCCGGGAACGTCCGCGAGCTGGAGAACGTCATCGAGCGCGCAGTCGCCCTTGCCGGGCCGAAGACCGCCATGATTGGGCCTGACCTCCTGCCGCCGTCCATCCGCGAGGCGCCTGAAACTATCTCCGCCCAAGGTCTCGACGATCTCGTGGACCGGATCGACTGGCCGCTCATCATGCAGGCACTCAAGGACGGGCGCGGGCTCACCGGTCTTATCAAGCGCATCGAATGGGCGCTCATCCAGCGAGCCATCAAGGAACATGCAGGCAACAAGACGGCCGCCGCCAGGATGCTGCGCCGGACCTACCGATGGTTGCGCAAGGTCGAGACGGGGAGAGCGGGTGATTGATTGCCATGTTCACCTGGCGGCGCTCCGGACAGAGGGTAACGGGTGCTACATTTCCCCCGCGATGCTCCGCAGCCCGCTCTTCCGCTTTCTGGCCTGGAAGCACGATCTGAAGACCGAGGATGCGCCCCGCTCCAATCAGAAGTACGTGGACGACCTGCTCGCAGAGCTTCGGAAAGCGAAGTATGTCGAGAAAGCGGTTCTTCTCGGAATGGATGGCGTCTATGATGCCACCGGCGTGTTGGACGAGGCGCGAACGGAGTTCCTGGTCGGCAATGATTACGTCTTGAACCTTGCCAAGTCGTATCCGAATAAGTTCCTGCCCGGTGTCTCCATCAACCCACAACGGCGGGATGCTATCGAAGAACTGGAACGGTGTACCGAAGCCGGGGCTACACTGGTGAAGGTGCTGCCCAATTCCCAAGGGTTTGACCCCGGCAACCGATGCTTTATTCCGTTCTACCGGAAGCTGGCTCAACGCAAGATTCCGCTACTCAGTCACGTCGGGTATGAGATCGTCTTGACCGGGCAGGATCAGACCGCCGGTGACCCCGACAAGTTGCGGGTTCCCCTGGAGGAAGGCGTGACGGTCATCGCCGCCCATGGGTGCAGCTTCGGCCTGATCGCGTATGAGCCGTACTATCCAACGCTGTTGGACTTGGTGCGGCGCTACGCAAATTTCTTCGCCGATGTCTCTGCGCTGACGTTGCCGAACCGCTTCGGCATGTTGTGGCGGTTGCAGCGCCATCCCGAAGTGCATGCACGGCTCCTGTTCGGGACCGACTATCCGCTCGGCGTGTTTCACTGGCCGTGCTGGGGGCGGATCGGGTGGCGAGACTTGAGGACCATCATCAGGACGCGCAATCGGTTCGACAGGAAATATCTCATTTTGAAGTCTCTGGGGATCGTCTGTCGCTCAGTCGACCAGCTCATATCAGTGGGGACAGATTTCAAATCTGTCCCCTTGCCGCCCTGAACGCTCGTTCAGGGCAACCTGCGTCTCTTTATTGGGGACAGATTTCAAATCTGTCCCCATGCTGCCGTACAGGTTCTGCAGAACTCATTGACTATCCCTCTTTCGTCTTCCTTTTCCGTGCACGCTTCGTCCCGTGAGCGCCTCCTGGCACCGTTTCTGCTCAGGCACATGCCCCAAACAACATTTTGAAGGAGGTGCCCTATGTGGTGGACTTGGATTGCGGTTCTCATTGGAGCGGGGATCGGGCTTCTCGCGCCTGATTGGGCTCAGGCTGATGCCTGGCGGCACACGCAGCACTTCTATCTTCCTCCTGTCTATGAAAGCCACAGTCATCTCTTACGGAGCGGCTCCAGAAAAGAGATGCCATTCGAGACCCTGCGCATGCTCTCGACGGGCATGACGAAGGCGGAGGTATTGAGCCGGGCCGGATCTCCGCGGCACAGCTTCAGGAACAGGGGGACGCAGCGCTGGATCTACACCACGTCCGACAACTGGATCGTGGAAGTCGTCTTCTCCGGGAATAATGTGATTGAGATCAACTGGTCCCGCTCGTAACGCCCGCCGCGTGGGAACGGGGACAGGCTTCTTTTCCGGTCCATCACGATGTTTTGTTGGTCGGAAAAGATGCCTGTCCCCACCCCCTTTCAAGCCCCCACCCACACAAAACCCGGAAGAGCCCCGTGAACAAGCAGACACGCGACCTGAACGTCCATTCAGGGCCTGACGGGCCTATCGGCGAGCGACGAAGCCACCCGTCGCCCCAATCGCGTGTATTGATCGGCCTCCCCCTCGTAGAGCCTCTTCCTGACCGCTCCTAGCGTGGTTCTCCAACAGCCATCGTCGACAGTCCTGTGGCTGATGCGGCTCTGCGAACCCGTGTCTTCGGTGGCACGGTCCTTGATCACGCCACCGGCGCCGCATTCGACCAACCTACGAAGAGGAGGGCTGACGATGACGAGGGCGCTGATGAAGACCCTACTGGGACAGGACCAGGGAATGTCCGTGGCGGAGATGGTGATCGCCCTGACGATCACTGGCGCGCTGTCCGTGTTTATGGGCACAGAGCTCCAGGCCACGGCGGAGCGAGTCTATCTCAATACCGCGGTGGCGGAGGTGGTCGGCGATCTCCGGTATGCGAGAAGCCTCGCGGTACGTGAAGGACAGACCGTACAGGTTGCGCTCGATCCTGACCAACCAGGAGTGACCCTGTACCGATCCAGTGACGCCACGCAGCCGGTAGCCCCCATGAGGAACCTCATGAACCGGGGCATCCGAACGATCCGTTCGACCGGAGGGCGCGTGTTGGTGTTCCATCCTCGTGGCACCAGCTCGACGCCGACGACGTTAACGCTGGAGGACCGGCGGGGCGTTCAGCGCGTGGTGACAGTGAGCCTGACCGGCATCGTCCGGGCAGAGTGAGGCTGCGATGACGCGTGCGTCATTCCTCTGGGAACGCGGCATGTCCTTGGTCGAGCCATTGGTCGCGATGGTGGTGCTCTCGTTCAGCCTGCTCGGCTCGGTCAGCAGGTTTGCGTTGGCTCAGGAGGGCCTCACCGGGGGCGCCAGGACGCTCGAGGCCGTGGCGCTGGCTGAGACCAGGCTGGAGCGGCTTCGGGCGGCGGCCTATCACACCCTTCTGACAGCGAGCCTTCATCGCGATGGCGTTGTCGAAGGGCGGCTTCAGGATTCGGGGAATGAAGAGGACGCTGTCGCCGGTGCCGGCGAGTACTCAGCCCATCAAACCCTCGATGGCATCATCGTGACGTGGACAGTCCGTCCGGACCGGCCGAGCCTGGCGAGCTCACGCACGACGACGATCACGGTGACCGCTGCGTGGTCCGACCAGGGAGGGCGCCGTCACATGGTTCGATTAGGGATGCGGAGAGCGAACCCCGTATTCAGCGGAGGAACTATGTGATGGGACCGGCCGGTGACAGAGGGATCGCATCAGGCCATGCTGGCTTCTCCTTGGAGGAAGCCATGATGGCCACCACGTTGGGGGCTCTAGTCCTGGGAGGGGCGCTGGACCTGTTTGTCTCCCACCACCGGCATTACCGAGGACAGCAGACGATGGCCGAGCTCCAGCAGGAGTTACGGGGCGGCATCCACGTGCTGGCCAGCGAGCTGCGCCTGGCGGGGACTGGGACCTTGGTTGGCCGACCGCCCCTGGCCGTGATGGAAGGCGAGGAGGTCGCCTTCGACGCGAACGTGAACGATGTCCGGGGAGTGCTGCCGACGGCCGCCGTCGCCGGTCAGGACTGGATGCGGGTCGGCTCCCAAGCGGGGTGGACAAAAGGGAAACGGATCGTGGTCTGCGGACTCGCCGGATGCGAAGAACACGTGTTGGCGCGGGACAGCTC
>VBOO01000130.1 GCA_005877505.1 Nitrospirota bacterium | reverse complement strand
CGCCGATCTCCATCGGGTCGTACCCGTGGTCCTCGATCAGGCGGAGAATCTCCTTGGCTGCCGCCGAGACCTCGTCCTCAACGCCGACGGCGCTGACGATGCAGCAGGCCCCTCGAACAGGCGGCGCCATTTCATCAGCCAGCGAGGACGTAGTGGGAGTGGGAGGGGCGCTTCGGGTACCCGTTGCTCCGGCGAATGCAACGGGTGATGGGCCCGCTCCCACTCTAATGGCCAGCCCCTGGATGTACGTCTCAAAGAACCGCTGCGCGAACCGGTAGGCCGAGGATGACCGTCGCAAGGGGAAGAAGAGCATGGCAGGGTAGGCGCCCGCGACGGCCTTGAAGAAATCCAGTTGGCCCTGGTTCAGGTCATAAAAGCCGTAGTAGCAGACCCGAGCCATGCGTTGCAGGAACGCGGAATCCGTCACGCGGTCCATGGCCAACGCGTCCAGATCGTCCGGATCGGCGAGGCGCAACGCCCGGTCCACCTCGAGGACGGCCGCGTGCAGCCGCAAGAGCGCCGTCAGACGCGCCGGGTCGTCGGTCCTGAGTCGTCCCTCGTCCACTGCCTGTAACACCGCGGACGGGTCCACCCGCGCTTCCTTCAGGTCCTGGACCGTCGCCCAGAGGCCGGTCCAGAGTCCCTGCATCCCCCGCCGGTCGCGGAATGCGTCCGCGCCGGGCACGCCGCGGTCCACGAGATAGCGCAGCAGCTTTTCGCGGAAGAAACCGTTTACCAGCGCTGGCAGGGGCTTTTCCCCCGTCTCTCGGAGCAGGGTCAGGGCTAGTTGGTGGAAGGTCAGAACATGGACCTCAAGGAGCGCGCGCCCCTGTTCGACGGCCAGGAGCCATTTCACGCGCCGCGCGAGCTGGTGCGACGGGACGACGATGGCGATCGGGCGGAGCGGATCATCCCGCTTGAGCGAGTGGACTTCAGAAACGAGGGCGTTTTCAAGATCGGGGTGGAACGGGCCGGTGACGACCGAGAGCATGACAGGCGTAGCCTAGCGGAAACCCGAGAGGGGCACAAGAACGGATGTCACCTTTTGCGCGCTACCGTGTCTCATTGACAAGGGAAACAGGTCAGCATACTCTTTCCAATCTTGGAGGCACGATGGACCAGGAACTCGTTCAGTATCTCGATAGCCGATTCCAATCGGTTAACAGTCAATTCCAGGAGTTGCGTGGAGAGATGAACGCGGGGCTCCAAGGGTTACGGGGGGAGATGACCGCGGGGCTGGAAGAGGTCAAGCGGCACTCCGGCGTGCTGGTTGAAGGCCTCCGGCACGAGCTTCAACTCGTGGCCGAAGGCTTCATCATGCACATCCAAGTTCAGCATGTCCAGGAACGGGAATACCACGACCGGCAGCATCAGGAGACCCGCGCGCTCATCCGATCAATCTATGATGAGCTCCGCCAGCGTGTCGAGAACCTCGAACAGAAGAGACAGAACTAGGGCCGAGCGGCATGGAAGACAGAAAATACGGCCAGCGGGGCTATCGGGAATCCGAGAAGGAGCCGCAGGGAAAGCCCAAGGAGCCTTCCCGATCGGGCGCGCTTCCGATGCCTCAAACTCGGACCATCTCCCGCTGCGTGGACTGCGGAACACCACTTCCGCCCCTGACCGATTCGCTCGGCCAGTGTCCCAAGTGCAGGTCAGAACTCCACTCCTGCCGGCAGTGCGCCCACTTCGATCCTGGCCACCGTTTTGAGTGCACCCAACCTGTGCCGGCGCGCAGCTCCGACAAGGGCGCTCGCAATGCGTGCACGTTCTTTTTGCTGCACGTCACGGTGGAGCACGAGACATCGTCGTGGTCCTCGCGCCCTGAAGGCGCTCGGCGCGCTTTTGACAACATCTTCAAGAAGAAGTAGCTCTTGCAATTTGATCCAGCCATCGCCGCGCAGGCCTCCTTCACGCGCGCACAAAACTCCGGCGAACTGGGCCCGGATCTGGAGCAGGCCAGAGCAGCGGAAGCGATCTTCTCGGCAAGTGCCGGCCGCGAGGCCACGGCCGCCTATTACACGCTGCTTGAGCTGGGCGAGCGGCACCCGGACGCAATCGCGTTTCAAGAGTTCCTCATCTACATCACGTGGCAGCAGGTCGCCGAGGAAACCATCCCGGCGCACTTTCAAAAAGGAGCGGCGCTGTGCGACCGGTACTTGAGCCGGCTCGCCCGCGGGCACGATACGATTCAAGCCGAACAGATCAGAGAACTGCGGCGGTCCTTCCGCGCGGGCCTAGGCCTCCGCGAGGACGACGAACCCGCGTACGACGAGGATACGTTCAAAGGAGGAGATTGAGGATAGCCAAGCCCTTCTGAATTGTCACGGAAAGAGGTGGGGAGCGGTTTACTGTCGCTGATGGGCCGCTCGCAGTGCCTCGGACCAGGCGTCCCGGAGAATCTTGACGTGCGGATGGTCGTCTTTCAGCACGCCCGCTTCGACCAGCACCGCGATCCGGGGATTGGGATCCAATCGCAGCACGCCGCCGACCTCCAGCACAGCCTGCGCGTCCTTCAATACTTGAATGTAGGCCTCCAGCCAGGAGTCCAGGATGGCGGTCAGGGCCGGCGAATCCGTGGGCATCCGCCCAAGCCGAACTTGCGGGAGCAGTTTAGGAATCGGGTCCGACCGCTGCAGCAGTTTCATTGCGCGGTCGAGGAACTGCTCGGGACTCTCCATCGGATGAGCAGCAGCAGGCTAGCCCGGATTACTCATGGATGCCGTAGCGAGGCAACTGAGACCGAAGCCCGCCGCGGCTCCTCGCAACTGAGGACGACGCAGGCGTACTCACAGCAGTACGTCGGGGAGGCCGAAGGAGAAGAGCCGCGCCGGGCGAGAGGATCGGCAGCCGCAGTAGGCATTCATGGGTAATCCGGGCTAACCAGTTTCGGGGCCGCAGTCCGTGCCGTTGCAAGGGCCACAAAACCAGGCTCCATCATTGAAGATCATCGGCTCGTCGCAGACCGGACAGTTCGGCGGCTCTTCTCGCGGCAGGCCGCGCAGGACGTCGAGATCCAGATCGTTGTCGAATTCGTCGGCCAAGGGGCTCCTATCGCTCCGGCGGCCTGACGCCCAGCGCTTTTTCGGCGCTCTCACGGGAGGGCACACCGATGAATTTCAATTTTCCGTCGATGACCGTGGCCGGCGTGGCCCGGATCGCGTGGCGATCCACCAGTTCCTGTCCGTCCGGGCTGAGGATGTCCACTTCCCGATAGCTGAAGCTGTGCTTCACGCGCAAGCTCTTCCAGAGGTCCTTGGCGGCCGGGCAGGCGCCACACGTCGTCGAATAGATCAGCGTGACATTAGCCATGCGTTTTCAATCCTAACGGGAGGGGGGCCCGCCTGCTGACGCCCCTCCCGTTTCCACATCGTAACACCCACTCTGCCCGCCTTCAAGCTGTAGGGGCACGGCGCGCCGTGCCCCTACTATTGGTTCGTCTTCCTCATCCGGAACGGGCGGTGAGGGTTGTGGCAGGTGGGACAGAGCTCCAGCGATCCGCGCTTCTCCAGATAGTCCAGGACGCACTGGACGTACGTGGCGTGCGCCCACGTAAGCGGCGACACGGACAGCGGCTCGTTCGTGTAGGGATTCACCTGCTCGGCCAGCACGCCGGAGGCCAGCGCGCGATCGGTGGCCCATTCGAGCAGTGGCACCGCCTCCTTGAGCTGCTCCACGGTCGTCGCCTTCTTGATCAGCCATTGGGCGACCCACAGCGTGCAGACGAACCAGGGGTTGCCGGGCACGTTAGCGAGGTCCTGGCTGACCTGGTGATAGTAGTCGTTCTCATAGCGCGCGATCCCGCCCACCGAGGTCTTGCACCACAGCCGGTCGCGGATGGCCTGCATCGTCCGCACCACCCGCTCATCCGAGGGATCGTAGACCCCAAAGTAGCCGACCGCGTAGAGACTCGCGTCGATCGTCGGATCCACGTTGTCCAGCGTCCCGTTCTTCTTGAACGTGACCATGCGCGCAAAGCGGCCCAGTTCCTGACGATAGAGGTAGCGGTCCATCCCCGCCTTCACTTCGGCCGCAGCCCGGCGGTAGGTGTCGGTCAGGCCGGCCTGGCCGAACCCCTCGGTGAAGTTCGCCGCGGCCATCAGGCCGGCATAGACCGTCGCGCAGGTAAAGGCCATCACCCCGTGGCGCTCTTCCCACAGGTCATATGTGGGGCGCGGCAGGCCGGTGACCGGATCCCTGTAAGCGGCC
This sequence comes from Nitrospirota bacterium, assembly GCA_005877505.1. Classification (GTDB taxonomy): domain Bacteria; phylum Nitrospirota; class Nitrospiria; order Nitrospirales; family NS-4; genus NS-12. The sequence goes on along the minus strand of VBOO01000130.1, from coordinate 1,095 downwards.
ATCCAGTTGGCGGCCCGCTTGACCAGCGGCGCGTAGAGGGGCGTGATGAACTCCACGTCGCGGAAGCGCTCGAAATGATGCCAGAGGGCCCAGAGGACGAGCGCCGTCTCATCCTCCTGGATCGGCAGTTGTGGCTCGCCGTCCTTCACCCACGGGTGCCAGGAACTGGCGAACGACCCATCCGGGTTGTACTTGTGGAGGAAGTAGCCCTCCGGAGTCAGCAACTGCGAGCAGAGGCGGAAGAACCGCCGGGTGAGCTGCGGATAGCCCGCGACGTCCAGCGCATGCGCGACCAGCGCTCCGTCTCTCGGCCAGAGGTACGAGTATGTGTCGCGCGCCTCGGTCGTGATGTCCGAATCGTTCGCGGCAATGATCGCGCCACTCTCGTCCACCTGGGTCCGGATGACCAGCAGGCTCCGGTAATAGAGGTCTATGACCTTGCGCGAAAGATCGCCGAAGTTGATGCCGCCGTCCTGGTTGAGCCAGTAGCGCCAGTACTTTTCCGTCCGGACCAGGTAATATTCGGGCAGTCGCTCCTCGACCCGCTTGTTCAGGTTGTTGACGTTGAACCAGTCTTCGCCCGCGATGATCCAGTACCACGCCTCCTGCGACCCCTGCGCCGGCACCTTGAGGAAGATGCCCAACGTGGAGTCCACCGAGCCTTGCCTGATCGGTTCACCCTCCAGTCGACCGTCCTCGGCGTCCCGCCACGTCCCTTCCGCCCCTGCCACCTCCTTGCGGCCGGTGGCGAAGTGCTGGACACCGACCGTCCCGTTCGCCATATAGTTCGTCAGGAAGTACCGCCGCATCTTGTAGTGGGTGATGGACTTGTGCTTGGGCTCATAGGCCGCCGTGTCGCCGACGTCGGATTCGTAGAGATGGAAGTCCTGGTGGAGGAACAGGCGGATGTCGCGCTCCCGGTCGGCCAGGTTCCGCACGATAATTTTCCGGACGTAGATCGGCTCAAAAAAATCCACGGCGTCCGAGCAGACGAGACGGACCTGCAGCCCGGGATGAAAGGCCTCGACCTGCGAGACCATTGTCCCCTCCTGGTATTTCAAGGAGAGTTGCCAGTCGGGCCCCAACCAGGAGAGT
>VBOO01000129.1 GCA_005877505.1 Nitrospirota bacterium | reverse complement strand
GACGGACCGTCTCCTCGGTGTTGGAGCCGGCATGGCAGGACACCAGCACGTTTTCCTGAGTCAGGAGCGGCACCGTGAACAGGTTCTCCTCGCTCGGCAGGTCGAAAGCCGCCCCGCGGAGGCGCTGCCCGCGCAGCGCGTCCAGGACGGCCCCCTCGTCGATGAGTTCCGGTCGGCTCGTGTTGATCAGGTACGATCCCGGGCGGATCCGCCCCACCCGCATTTTCGAGAGCCAGCCCCGCGTCTCGGGATTGAGGCCTAGGTGCAAGGACACAATGTCCGAATTCTTGAGGAGCTCATCGGCCGGCACATACTCGATCCCGTGATGCTCGGCGAAGGACGCGTCCGGAT
>VBOO01000135.1 GCA_005877505.1 Nitrospirota bacterium | reverse complement strand
GGTGACAAGAAGATCCAGGTCATCAAGGTCGTGCGCGAGCTGACCAATCTGGGCCTGAAGGAGGCGAAGGACCTCGTCGAAGGCGCGCCCAAGCCGGTGAAGACTGGCGTCACCAAGGAAGAGGCCGAGACCATCAAGAAGAAGCTGGAAGAGCAGGGCGCCAAAGTCGAGATTAAATAACGCGTGCCGAAGAGTGCACCGATTCCACCGGCCGTCTCCGGGACGACTCGGGAGACGGCCACCATCCGCGTGGGGGACGATCCATGTCCGAACTGACGGAAAGCAGTCTGATCGAACGGAAAGACTTCTCGAAGATTCCGCGTCATCTCGAAATTCCGGATCTCATCGAAATCCAGAAGCTGTCGTATGACACCTTCCTGCAGATGGACGTCGATCCGGACCATCGGGAGGACAAGGGGCTACAGGCCGCGCTGACCAGCGTATTTCCAATCGCGGACTACAACAGCACCGCAGTGCTGGAGTTCGTGAACTACAGCCTGGGGACTCCGAAATATGATGTGCGTGAGTGCATGGAACAGGGGATGAGCTATGCCGCGCCGCTGAAAATCCGGGTGCGTCTGGTGGTGCTCGACAAGGAGGACAAATCGCCCGCCAAGAAAGTCCTGGACGTGCGCGAGCAGGAGGTCTACATCGGCGAACTGCCGCTGATGACGGAACGCGGCACGTTCATTATTAACGGGACCGAGCGGGTGGTGGTGAGCCAGTTGCACCGCTCGCCGGGGGCCTTCTTCACGCACGACAAGGGCCGCACGCACGCGAGTGGGAAGGTCCTGTTTTCGGCGCGGATCATCCCGTATCGTGGGTCGTGGCTGGACTTCGAGTTTGACACGCGGGACATCCTCTACGTCCGGATTGACCGACGGCGGAAGATGCCGGCGACGATCCTCTTGAAAGCCTTCGGGTACACCACCGATGATCTCCTGCGGATGTACTATCCTGTGGAGGAGATCCACGTCCAGAAGGGCAAGCTGTGGCGGAAACTGGACCAGGAGATCCATGCCGGGTTGCGCGTCCCCCATGACCTGGTGGAAAAGGGCAGCAAGGAGCCCATCGCCCGCGAAGGCTCGAAACTCACCAAGGCCACCATCGCCCGCTTGAAGGCGGCGGGGATCAAGGAGATTGAGGTCAACCGCGAGGATCTGGTGGGGCGCACCGTCCTGGTCGACCTCGTGGATAACGGGGCTCAAGAGAAGATCCTGGAAAAGAATCACAAGCTGTCGGCCGAGGTCCTGAAGAAGGTCCTGGCCAGCAAGATCGACGTGTTCAAGGTCGTCTTCCATGACGGAACGTCGACCACCTCGGTGATCGAAGACACCCTGGAGAGTGAGAAGACCGCGTCCAAGGAAGAGGCCATGGTCGAGATCTACAAGCGGCTTCGTCCCGGAGAAACGCCCTCCATCGAGACGGCGCGCGCGCTGTTCGAGAACCTCTTCTTCAATCCCAAGCGCTATGATCTCTCCCCGGTGGGCAGGCTCAAACTGAACAAGAAGCTGAGCCTCGATCTTCCCCTGGAGAAGCGGACCTTGACGCCTGAGGACATCGTCGAGGTGGTCCGCTACATCGTGAACCTCAAAGCCGGCCGAGGAGAGGTGGATGATATCGATCACCTGGGCAATCGGCGGGTCCGGTCCGTTGGCGAGCTGCTGGAGAACCAGTTCCGATTGGGACTGGTCCGCATGGAGCGGAGCATCCGGGAACGGATGAACCTCCTGGACATGGAAGCCGTGCTCCCGCACGACCTGATCAACGCCAAGCCGGTGATTGCGGCCATCAAGGAATTTTTCGCGAGCAGCCAATTGTCGCAGTTCATGGACCAGACGAACCCCCTGGCCGAAATCACTCACAAACGGCGTCTCTCGGCCTTGGGACCCGGCGGGCTGACCCGCGAGCGCGCGGGTTTCGAGGTCCGCGACGTCCATCCCTCGCACTATAGCCGCATCTGCCCGATCGAAACGCCGGAAGGGCCCAACATCGGCCTGATCACCTCCCTGGCCACCTACGCCCGGGTCAACGAGTTCGGCTTTATCGAGGCCCCGTACCGAAAAGTCCGGAAGGGCAAGGTGACGGAGGAGATCGAGTACCTGTCGGCCATTGACGGCGACCGGTATCACATCGCCCAGGCCAATTCCGAGGTCGGTCCCGATCAGCGGTTGATCGCCGACAATGTGTCCGCGCGGTACGGCGGGGATTTCGTCCTGGTGCACCCTGACAAGGTGGAATACATGGACGTGTCCCCCAAGCAGACAGTCAGCGTGGCAACCGCCTTGGTCCCGTTCCTCGAGCACGACGACGCGAATCGCGCCTTGATGGGCTCCAACATGCAGCGGCAGGCCGTCCCCCTCATCCAGACCGAGGCGCCGCTGGTGGGAACCGGCATGGAAGCGATCGTGGCCCGCGACTCGGGCAGCGTCGTCCTGGCCCAGCGCGCGGGCGTCGTGGAGAGCGTGGACGCCTCCCGGATCGTCGTCAAGACCGAACTTCGCAAGAAAGAGGCGGGGAGTAAAAAGCACGAAGTCTGTCTCGACACCTATGACCTGGTCAAGTTTAAGCGTTCCAACCAGAGCACCTGCATCACGCAGAAGCCGGTGGTCGCGGTGGGGCAGACCGTCAAGGGCGGCCAGGTGCTGGCTGACGGGCCGGCGATCGACCGTGGCGACCTCGCGCTGGGCCGGAACGTGCTCGTGGCCTTCATGCCATGGGGCGGGTACAACTTCGAGGATGCGATCCTGATCAGCGAGCGGCTCGTCCGCGACGATGTCTTCACCTCCATCCACATCGAAGAGTTTGAGGTCGAGGCCCGTGAGACCAAGTTGGGCAAGGAGGAGATCACGCGAGACATCCCCAACGTCGGCGAAGACGCCCTGCGTGACCTGGACGAGAGCGGCATCATCCGCATCGGCGCGGAGGTCCGGCAGGGGGACATCCTCGTGGGCAAGGTGACGCCCAAAGGAGAGACCCAGCTCACGCCGGAGGAAAAGCTGCTGCGCGCCATCTTCGGGGAGAAGGCGGGCGATGTGAAGGACACCTCGCTGACCGTTCCCCCGGGGGTGGAGGGGATTGTGGTGGAAGTCAAGATCTTCTCGCGAAAGGGGCTGGACAAGGACGAGCGCTCCAAAAGCATCGAGAGCGACGATGTGATGAGGATCCAGCGCGAGCATCAGGACAGCCTCCGGATCGTGGAAGAGGAGAAAAACAAAAAGATCCGCAAATTGCTGCTCGGCAAGGTCGTTGCCCGGGACCTCATGGACGGGGAGACCGGCGAGATCATCCTGAAGCGGAAGGGGAAGATCACTCCCGAGATTCTGAAGAAGCTCAGCGACGACGAGGTGCGCCGGATCGTGCTGAGCGACCCTGAAGATCAGAAGGAGATCGAGGAGACCGAGCGGCTGGCCAAGGAGCAGATCGAAATCTTACAGACGCTCTACGACGAGAAAGTAGGACGGCTGCGGCGTGGCGATGAGCTGCCGCCCGGCGTGAACAAGCTCGTCAAGGTCTATATCGCGATGAAACGCAAGATCTCGGTCGGCGACAAGGTGGCGGGCCGGCACGGGAATAAGGGCGTCGTGTCGCGTATCTTGCCGGAGGAGGACATGCCTTGTCTGCCGGACGGCACGCCGGTCGAAGTGGTGCTCAACCCCCTGGGTGTTCCCTCCCGGATGAACGTGGGGCAGATCCTCGAGACCCACCTGGGCTGGGCCGCGAAAGCGCTGGGGTTGTGGGTGTCAAGCCCGGTGTTCGAAGGGGCGGCCGAGGCCGAAATCAAGGCGTTGTTGAAGAAGGCCAAGCTCCCGGAGAGCGGGCAGAGCCTCCTGTACGACGGCCGCACCGGTGAGCCGTTCCAGAGCCCCGTCACCGTCGGCTACATGTACGTGATGAAACTGCACCACCTGGTGGACGACAAGATCCATGCCCGGTCCATCGGGCCCTACTCGCTGGTCACGCAGCAACCGTTGAGCGGGAAAGCCCAGTTCGGCGGTCAACGGTTGGGCGAGATGGAGGTCTGGGCGCTCCAAGCGTACGGCGCCGCCTCGAGTCTGCAAGAGTTCCTGACCGTCAAGTCCGACGATGTCCCGGGACGGTCGCGGATGTACGAGGCGATCGTCAAGGGCGAACCGTTCCTTGAGCCCGGACTCCCGGAATCCTTCAACGTGCTGGTCAAGGAGCTCCAGAGCCTGGGACTGGATGTGGAACTGATCAAAGCGAAGGCGTAGGGGAAGTGCCGGCCCTAGCAAGCTTTGAAGGGAGGTAGAAGCGTGGAAGGAATCTCCACAGTCTTCGAGAAGCCGCGCGAGGGCGTCTCATTCGATGCGATCCGCATTCGTTTGGCATCTCCGGAGAAGGTCCGCTCGTGGTCCTACGGCGAGGTGAAGAAGCCGGAGACGATCAACTACCGGTCCTTTAAACCGGAAAAGGACGGGCTGTTCTGCGCCAAGATCTTCGGCCCGACCAAGGACTGGGAATGCAACTGCGGCAAGTACAAGCGGATGAAACACCGCGGGATTGTGTGCGACAAGTGCGGCGTGGAAGTCATCCAGTCGAAGGTCCGCCGAGAGCGCATGGGGCACATCGAACTCGCCGCGCCGGTGGCGCACATCTGGTTCCTGAAGGGCCTGCCGAGCCGCATCGGTACCCTGTTGGACATGAGCCTCAAACAACTGGAACGCATTCTGTACTTCGAGAGCTATGTCGTGATCGAGCCGGGGTCCGCTGAAAACGTGGAGGAGAAAGAACTCATCCCCGAAGAGCGGTATCGGACCTTGATGCAGGCTCAGCCCGCTGGCTTCAAGGCCGGAATCGGTGCCGAGTCCATCCGGGAGCTGTTGCGAAAGATCAACCTGGAAGCCGAACGAGTCGCTTTGCACGACAAGGTGAACGGCGCAGAAGAAGAAGTATATCAAGCGCTTGAAGGTGATCGACTCCTTCATTCGATCCGGCAACAAGCCGGAATGGATGATCATGGATGTCATCCCGGTGCTTCCCCCGGAATTGCGGCCGCTGGTTCCGCTCGACGGAGGCCGGTTCGCCACGTCCGACCTCAACGACCTCTACCGCCGGGTCATCAACCGAAACAACCGGCTCAAGCGCCTGATGGAGCTGAAAGCGCCGGGCGTGATCATCCGCAACGAGATGCGGATGCTCCAGGAGGCGGTGGATGCCCTGTTCGACAACGGGCGTCGCGGGCGTGCGATTCGGGGTCCCAATAAGCGCCCGCTGAAGTCGCTCAGCGACATGTTGAAGGGCAAGCAGGGGCGGTTCCGCCAAAACCTGCTCGGCAAGCGCGTCGACTACTCGGGCAGGACGGTCATCGTCGTGGGCCCGGAACTTCGGCTCCACCAGTGCGGGCTGCCGAAAAAGATGGCCTTGGAACTCTTCAAGCCGTTCATCTTCCACAAGCTGGAAGAGCGGGGCGCGGCGACCACGATCAAGAGCGCCAAGCGCCTGGTCGAGAATGAGAAGCCGGAGGTCTGGGACGTCCTCGACGAGGTCATCAAAGAGCACCCCATTCTCTTAAACCGCGCGCCCACCTTGCACCGGCTCGGCATCCAGGCGTTCGATCCGGTTCTGGTGGAAGGGAAAGCCATCCGCCTGCATCCCCTGGTCTGCGCCGCCTTCAATGCCGACTTCGACGGGGACCAGATGGCCGTCCACGTGCCGCTCTCGGTCGAAGCCCAGATCGAAGCGCGCGTGCTGATGATGTCGATCAACAACATCCTGTCCCCGGCGAACGGCAAGCCGATCACGGTGCCTTCGCAAGACATGGTGTTGGGGTGCTATTGGCTGACCCGTGAGCAGCCGGGTGTGAAGGGCGAAGGCAAGATCTTCAGTTCGCCGCAAGAGGTCCGGATGGCCTACGACGCCGGCGTAGTTTCGGAGCACGCCCGGATTAAAGTCCGCGGGCTCACCCCCGTCCGCGAGCCCGGGATGACGGAGGACAACTGGACGGATCCGTCCCGGTGGAAGCACTACACCACGGTCGGCCGGGTGCTGTTCGGCGAGATCCTGCCGCCGGGGACCCCGTTTGAGTCCGTCAACTTGCTCATGACCAAGAAGGAGCTGACGAAGCTGATCGACGTCTGCTACCGCCAGGCCGGTCACCGTGAAACGGTCGTCATGCTGGACCGTATCAAGGATCTCGGCTTCACTTACGCGACGCGGGCGGGGGTCTCCATCTGCGTGGATGACATGCTCATTCCCACGAAGAAGAGCGAGCTGATCCGGAAAGCGCAGGAAGAAGTCGCGGAAATTGAGCGGCAATACGCCGATGGGCTGATTACCAACGGCGAACGCTACAACAAGGTGATCGACATCTGGGCCCACGTGGGTGAGCAAGTCGCCAACGAGATGATGAAGGAGCTCGGGGCGTCCACCGGGAACGGCGAGCGGCGCGGCTTCAACCCCATCTTCATGATGGCGGACTCCGGGGCCCGTGGCAGCACCCAGCAGATTCGCCAACTTGGGGGCATGCGGGGGTTGATGGCCAAGCCGTCGGGGGTGATCATCGAGACTCCCATTACGGCCAACTTCCGGGAGGGCCTGACCGTGCTCCAGTACTTCATCTCGACCCACGGCGCACGCAAGGGCCTCGCGGATACCGCCTTGAAGACCGCAAACTCCGGCTACCTGACCCGACGCCTGGTGGATATCGCGCAGGACGTCATCGTGAGCGAGGATGATTGCGGCACCCAAGACGGCATCTACGTCACTGCGCTGGTGGAGGGCGGCGAGATCATCCAGCAACTGGGCGAGCGCATCCTCGGCCGCATCGCGGCGGAGGACGTGCGGGACCCCGTGACGGGCGAGCTCATCGTCGGCGCCAACGAACAGATCACGGAGGACAACTCCACCACGATCGTGGAGGCCGGGTTGGATCGGGTCAAGATCCGGTCCGTCCTGACGTGCGAATCCCGTCGCGGGGTCTGCGTGATGTGCTATGGGCGCGACCTGGCACGTGGCAGACTGGTGGAACGCGGCGAGCCGGTCGGCGTGATCGCGGCCCAGTCAATCGGCGAGCCCGGGACTCAGTTAACGATGCGGACGTTCCACATCGGCGGCACGGCGAGCAAAGTGGTCGAGCAGACGACGCTGGAATCGAAGCACGCGGGGACAGTCCTGTATCTGAGCTACGATTCCAAGAAGAACGCCGATATCCCCAACCCCGCGATCGCCGTCAAGAACAAGGACGGGGACTGGGTCGTCATGAGCCGGAACGCCAAGATCGCCGTGCATGACGAGTCCGGACGGGAGCGCGAGAAGTATCCGGTGGTATACGGTGCCAAGATCAAGCTTAAAGACGGGGGCAAGGTCACCGTGGGCCAGCGCCTTGTCGAGTGGGACCCGTATTCGCTTTCCATCCTCACCGAGGTCGGCGGGCGGGTTGCGTTCGGCGACATCATGGAAGGCGTCACGATGAAAGAAGAGCTCGATGAGGTGACCGGCCTGTCGCGTAAGGTCATCATCGACCATCCGGGCGCGTCGTATCGTCCCCGCATCTCCATCAAGGATGAGGCCGGGAAGACCGCCAAAGTGCCGGGCATGAATACGGTCGCCCGCTACGTGCTGCCGGTTGGGGCGCACATCTTCGTCGAGAAAGGACAGACCGTGCATCCCGGCGATGTGCTGGCGAAGATCCCGCGTGAAACCACGAAGACGAAGGATATCACCGGCGGGCTCCCGCGCGTGGCCGAGCTGTTCGAGGCCCGCAAGCCCAAGGAGCACGCCATTATCAATGAGATCGACGGAACGGTGGAGTTCGGCGGGTACGTCAAGGGGATGCGCAAGATCATCGTGCGCAATGATATGGGCGACTCCAAGGAGTACCTGATTACCAAGGGGAAGCACATCAACGTGCAGGAAGGGGATTGGGTCAAGGCCGGCGAGCCCCTCATGGACGGTTCGGCGAACCCGCACGACATCCTTGACATCAAGGGGCCCAAGGAGCTTCAGAAATACCTGGTCGACGAGGTCCAGGAGGTGTACCGGCTCCAGGGTGTGACGATCAACGATAAGCACATCGAGATCATCGTCCGCCAGATGCTCCGCAAGGTTCGGGTGGAGGACCCTGGGGACACCGATTTCCTGGCCGGGAGCCAGGTGGATAAGTTTGTGTTCGCCGAGGAAAACGACAAGGTCACCGCCAAAGGCGGTAAGCCTGCGGTGGCCAAGCCGGTCCTTCTGGGCATCACCCGGGCGTCGTTGACGACCGAAAGCTTCATCTCCGCGGCGTCCTTCCAGGAGACAACGAGGGTCCTTACAGAAGCCGCGATCAACGGCAAGATCGATCACTTGCTGGGCCTGAAGGAAAACGTCATCGTCGGCCGGTTGATTCCGGCGGGGACCGGCTTGGCCGACTATCGCGACACATTCGTGGTGAGCCAGGAAGAAAAAGCCGCCGCGCCGGCGCTCGCGGAGCCGGAGGCCAGTTCCTCACCGGCACTGGTGGGGGATGGAGGAGCGTAGGGGTGCGGGATGGGTGCAAGGTCTGACGGATCCAGGGCGTTTTGGCTTGACTTGTCAGGGGAGAATGACTAAACTTTCGCGTTTTGACTCGATCACGTGACGACGTGGCGAAAGGCCGGGCGAGATGCCGACGATCAATCAACTGGTGAGACATGGGCGCAAGTTGGTCCGGGGCAAGACCAAGAGCCCGGCGCTGATGCGGTCGCCCCAGAGACGGGGCGTCTGCATCAGGGTGTACACGACGACGCCCAAAAAGCCAAATTCGGCCCTCCGGAAAGTTGCGCGGGTGAGGCTCACGAACGGCATGGAGGTCACGACCTACATCCCAGGCGTCGGGCACAATTTGCAGGAGCACTCCATCGTCTTGGTCAGGGGCGGGCGCGTCAAGGATCTGCCCGGCGTGCGGTATCATCTGGTGCGCGGCGCCCTCGATGCCGTCGGGGTGCAGAACCGGCGACAAGGCCGCTCCAAGTACGGCGCCAAACGGCAAAAGCCGGGAGCCGCGTGAGGGTCATGGCGAGGAGACGCTGAGATGCCAAGGCGGCGCAGTACCGTGCCCCGGGAGGCGGCACCCGATCCCCGGCACCACGACAAGGTGATCGGCAAGTTCATCAACACCCTGATGAAACACGGGAAGAAGAGCACGGCCGAACGCATTTGCTACGGGGCGTTCGAGTTGATTCAGGAGCGAGGGAACGACGATCCGGTGAAGATTTTTCGAACAGCGGTCGAGAACGTCAAGCCGGTCGTCGAGGTCAAGTCCCGGCGCGTGGGGGGCGCGTCCTATCAGGTGCCTGTGGAGATCCGTCCGGTCCGCCGCATGGCCCTGGCCTTCCGGTGGATTCAGGAATCGGCGCACGCGCGGGCCGGCAAGAGCATGATGGACAAGCTGGCGCGGGAACTCATGGATGCGGCCAACAACACCGGCGCATCCGTCAAGAAACGCGAAGACGTCCACCGGATGGCCGAGGCCAATCGGGCCTTCGCCCATTACCGGTGGTGAGAAACGAACTGATACAGTCTGCCACTCAGAAGGTGCGTGTGACGTTCTAGTCAACAAGCCTGTCAGACAGACTATTCAGTTTTCGAGATCCTGCGGACACACCACACGCTGGTGACCACGGGTCCCGGCGACAGCGTCGAATGCCGTCAGGCGGCGAGCACGGGGGACGTTATGGCGAAGGCGAAATACGAGCGGCGCAAGCCGCATGTGAACATCGGGACGATCGGGCATGTGGACCACGGCAAGACGACGCTGACCTCGGCCTTGACGAAGGTGAGCGCGGAGCGGGGCATGGCGAAGTTCATCAGCTACGACGAGGTGGCCAAGGCCTCCGAGTCGCAGGGGCGGCGCGATCCGACGAAGATCCTGACGATTGCGATCAGCCACGTGGAGTACGAGACCGAGAAGCGGCACTACGCGCATGTGGATTGTCCGGGGCACGCCGATTACGTGAAGAACATGATCACGGGGGCGGCGCAGATGGACGGGGCGATTCTGGTGGTCAGTGCGGCGGACGGGCCGATGCCGCAGACGCGCGAGCACATCCTGCTGGCGCGCCAGGTGGGGGTGCCCTACATCGTGGTGTTTCTGAACAAGGCGGACAAGGTGGACGACAAGGAGCTGTTGGATCTGGTGGAGCTGGAGGTGCGCGAGCTGCTCTCGAAGTACGAGTTTCCGGGGGACAAGATTCCGGTGATCACGGGGGCGGCGACGAAGGCCCTGGAGGGGGACGCGTCGCCGATCGGGGTGGCGGCGATCCACAAGCTGCTGGAGGCGGTGGACACGTACATTCCGACGCCGAAGCGGGCGGTGGACAAGCCGTTTTTGATGCCGATCGAGGATGTCTTCACGATCAGCGGGCGGGGCACGGTGGTGACGGGGCGCTGCGAGCGGGGGATCGTGAAGGTGGGCGACGAGGTGGAGATCGTGGGGCTGCGGCCCACGCAGAGCACGGTGGTGACGGGGGTGGAGATGTTCCGCAAGGTGCTCGATGAGGGGCAGGCGGGGGATAACATCGGGGTGTTGCTGCGCGGGACGAAGAAGGAGGACGTGGAGCGGGGGATGGTGCTGGCGAAGCCCAAGACGATCACGCCGCACACGAAGTTCAAGGCCGAGGTGTATGTACTGACGAAGGAGGAGGGGGGGCGGCACACGCCGTTCTTCAACGGGTA
>VBOO01000018.1 GCA_005877505.1 Nitrospirota bacterium | reverse complement strand
CTGATCGTCTGCATCACGGAGGGCATCCCCGTCAACGACATGGTGCGGGTGACACGGGCCCTGCGGGGCCGTGAGGTCCGGTTGATCGGGCCGAACTGTCCGGGGATCATCACGGCGGACGAGTGCAAGATCGGGATCATGCCCGGCTTCATCCACAAGAAGGGGCGGGTGGGGGTGATCTCCCGCAGCGGGACGCTCACCTACGAGGCGGTCAATCAGCTCACGACCCTGGGGCTCGGCGAAACGACCTGCATCGGGATCGGCGGCGATCCGATCATCGGCACCGGATATATCGATCTCTTGGCGATGTTCGAAAAAGACCCGGAGACAGACGCGGTGGTCATGATTGGTGAGATCGGCGGGGAGGCTGAGGAAAAAGCCGCGGCCTTCATCAAGCAGGAAATCCGTAAGCCGGTCATCGGCTTCATCGCCGGCATCACGGCACCGCCCGGGCGCCGCATGGGACACGCCGGGGCGATCATCGCCGGGGGCAAGGGCACGGCCGCCGAGAAGATGGCCGCTCTGGAGGACGCCGGCGTCATCGTCGTCCGCAATCCCGCGGAGATCGGTAAGGCTGTGCAGGGAGCGTTGAGCCCGCGGGGCTCGGTCTAGCCACAGCCCCTTTTCGTCCTCTCACCGGTTGGGGGGCGGCCGAGCGGCACGGGGAGAATGAACCGTCGCAAGCGGTCTTCCTCTTCCGGTCTGAGAGACAACAATTCGAGGAACAAATTCGGCATGGACCACGCAGACAGGAGGCGTCGCATGATACGCAAACTCGGGGTCGCGCTGCTCGGAATGATCGCGCTGGTCGCATCGGGCGCCAACGCCGCGTCATTGACCACCCTGACCTGGCACGGCCATGCGGCCTTTGAGATCGCGACGCCCAACGGCGTGGTGCTCTTGATCGACCCATGGCTCACGAACCCGGTGAATCTCAAGGCCAAGGACAAAGGCGATCCGCTGGCGGACCTCAAGAAGGCCGATTACATCCTGATCACGCATGGCCATTTCGACCACGTCGGGGATGCCGTGGCGATTGCGAAGAAGACCGGCGCGCGCCTGATCACCAACTTCGAGCTGGGCACGAACATGGCAAAGCTGCTCGGCTATCCCAAGGAGCAGATGGGCTTCGACACCCTGATGAACATCGGCGGGGAGATCACGATTGCCGACGGCGAGGTCGTGGTGGCGATGACGCCGGCCGTGCACTCGAGCGGTCTGGGGAATCCCTTTGCCAAGGACAAGGAGCAGGAGCCGGAGTTAGCCACGGGCGGCGTCGCCGCCGGGTTCATCCTGAAGATCAGGAACGGGCCCACGATCTATCATTCCGGGGACACCGCGTACTTCAAGGACATGGACCTCATCGGCGAACACTACGCCCCGGACGTGGCCCTGATCAACATCGGCGGGCACTTCGGGATGGAACCGGAGATGGCGGCGCGCGCGGCGGCCAGCGTGAGGGTGAAGCTGGCGATCCCGATGCACTTCATGACGTTCCCGGTCCTGGCGCAGGACGCCACACTGTTCCGTCAGGCGCTCAAAAAGCAAGGCGTTCCGTTCCGGCAACTGCACCCGGGCGAAACGATTGCCTTCGAAGGGAAGAGGATCAAGCCGGCGGGGAAGTAGGCGGTGAGGGAGGCGAAAGACGTGCCGATGCGAGTGTGCGCGGTCTGCGCGCTCGTCGTTCTGATGGCTCTCTCAGTCTTCGCGGGTTCTCCCACGGTGCCTCCGGATTACCCTCAGTCCCTTGAACGGGAACTCGCCGCCTTGCTTGAGGTTCAATCGCAGAAGTCCTCGGACCCAAGTTTCTTGCTGAAGCTTGCCGGCACGTACTTCGACATGGGCAATGATCTTCTGACCGGCGACGAGAAACGGATTAGGGCCTACGAAGAAGCAGCCCGCCTGGCGCAGCGCGCCCTAGAGCTGAAGGAGGCTGACGCGGAAGCCCACTTCCTGTACGCCGCCGCCCTCGGGAAGGCGGCAGAACTGAATGGGGTGACGGCGTCCTTGCTGAGCTTGGAGGAGATGAGGCGGCACGTGACCCGGGCTCTCGAGCTGCAAAAGGATCACGTTCCCGCGATCCATATGGCAGGGATGATGCTGGAGGAACTGCCCCGGTTTATGGGAGGCAATCCCGAAGCCGCCCTCGAGTACCTGGAACGAGCGGTGAAATTGGATCCCAGCTACACTCATGCCAGGCTGGATCTGGCGAAGATGTATTTGAAAAGAAAGAAACCCGACTTCGCGAAGCGCGAGCTGCTCGCCATCGTGAACATGGATCGTCCCAGGGACCCCTACGCGTGGGCCAAGGAATACCGTCCCGAGGCGGAGCGGCTCCTTGAGTCACTGAACCACGCCAATTAGAGCAATTAGCCTCGCTGTTCCTGCAGCAGCCGTTCTTCGAGGCGCTTGATCCGTTCTTCCATCTGTGTATGACCAAGACGCATTTGCTGCAATTGGGCGGGGACCGTCTGCTTCTCCATCTGGAGCAGCGACACCTGCTCCTGGAGCTGGTCGCGCTCTTGCCGCAGCATCTCAAGCTGCTCGCGGTAAGCCTGGTTTTCTCCTCGTTCGTGAGTCAACTGCCCTGTCACCTGCTGGAATTCTTCCTCCATCGTCGCGTGCGCTTGGCGGATTTTTTCCCATTGGTCCAGAAGCAATTGTTTCTTCTCCTTGGTCTGCGATAACTCAACTTCGTAGGCTTGAAGTTGTTCCTGCAGCTGGGTACGCTCCAGACGTGCTTGATCGAGGTGCTCAACTAAGGATTGCTGGTCCGTCTGCATTCGTGACACTTGCTCCTCTAGGCGCAGGACTCGCTCGTTCGCGGCATTCCACCGCGAATTCAGATCTTGATTCTTCAAAAATGCTCGTAGCACGAAGGGCAATTCACTTAAAAAGGCATGAGTGTTCTTCGCGATATAAAAATCGACACCATATTGGAGGACCTGCGTTCCCAGAGTCATATTGTTGCAATCGGCTTGAATTATGATGGTTGCCTTAGGCGCTTGCCGTTTGACCTCGGTCAGCATCGCCAGCCCACTCTGACGAAATAAGTCAGCATCAGCAAGGATCGTATGCCACTCAGATTTGGCTGCCCAGTGGAGCACTTCGTCGGCTGAGTACACCACCTCAATCCGGCTCTCGGGAAAGAATGCACGCAGACTCAAAGCAGTTTCCTTGGCTTCTTGCGCCTGCTCGTTGGCGATGAGGATATTGATGGGACTTATGTCTGACATGATCAACCTCCCAATGTGTTAGGTGGTAGCCAGGTGGATTACAACTGTGGGCGTCTTCACAATATGCTCTCTCTCTGCGTGGTATTCCTTGCCACGCAGCTTGACATGCGCCATTTTTCGTTCACTCCCGCTTTCTTGAGAGGGGATTGGGGCTTGGCCTCAGTATCTTGGAGCGAGACCAGTATTTCTGGAAACCCCATGACATGGTACGACAAAACCAGACAAATGTCGACTATTTTATTTTGGCTTTTTACCTACTTCCTGGCGTACTCGCCCATCATGCCCGGCTGGATGTGGCGAAGATGTATTTGAAAAGAAAGAAACTTGGGGTCGCGTCAGACCGAGACGCCCCAGAGGGTCTTGGCCACAAGGCCAATTGCATAGGTGATGGCCACCGCGCAGGCGATGATGACCAGGTTCGTAAGGATGCGTCTTTTGACCTCCATGCCGGAGAGGAACGCCAGCACCATGGATACCAGGATGATCATGCTGCCGGCCGTCAGGAGCGAGGGCAACACATCCTTTGCGCCGAACAGGACCGGCAGCACCGGAACCATGGCCCCGGCTATATAACTGCCGCCCACGATGAGCGCGGAGCCGAGCGGCTGCTCTTCCCTCTCGGCCGCGACCATATCCGCCCCGAGGAATTGCTGTTTGGCCGCCTCCGTTTCTTTGATTTCCTTCTCGGAGCTGGTCGCCACATAGATGCCGGCGCCCATTGAGAGCGATCCAGCCACGGCTGTGGTGGAGGCGGCGATGAGGACGGTGACCGCATCGCCGAAGGCCCCGAAGAAGCCGCTGACCGCCCCTAAGATCTCGACCAGACCGTCGTTCATGCCCAAGAAGATGTTGCGGATTCTCTCCGGATTGATTTTTCGTTCCGTTAGTGTGGTAACGACCGTGTCCTCGTGTTTGAATTCATCCACCAGGACGTCCTTGACCGCCGCGCCCAGCGGCCCGTCCTTGTAGGACTTCCAGAGCGTCAGGTATTTCCGCACGCCGTAGACCTCAATGGCTTGCAGGACTAGATGGATGGCGGGTGTGCCGAAGAGGCGGCACGCCAGAATGATGCCCCGGAGCTTGAGGCGACGCGGAAGATCGAGGGTGGTGAGCTGGAGGGTGAAGAAGTCCTGCCAGAAGGCGAAGTGGGTGGTCTCGACCTGGATGAGCTCGTTGAGGATCCCCTGAACGTCGCCTTCCGTCAGGTCGCGGAGGGCCTTGTACAGCGACAGGTCGAAGAGCTCATCCAGGATGAGTCTTCTCGCAAGCCTGTCCTCGTGTTGTTGCGGCATCACAGACTCAAAGATTTCAGTTAGGGCAATTTTTGCCGATGTTCCTGAAGCAGCCGCTCTTCGAGGCGCTTGATTCGTTCTTCCATCTGTTGGCGTGTTCGACTCATTTCCTCCAATTGCTCCAGTAAAGACTGTTTTTCTCCTTGGAGCTGGGCCAGCTGTTCCAGCGCCTGGGCATGCTCTTGAACTTCATTCTCCACCTGGTGCAGCAAGTACTGCCTTTCTTCCTGGATATTGGCCAGATCGCCCAGCATCTGTGCGCGCTCTTGTCGCAGCGCTTCGAGCTGCTCTGAGGAGGTCTGTTGTTGCCCACGCTCCTGAGACAATTGCTCTTCAAGGCGCTGGATTTGTTCCTGTGCCGGGGTATGTCCGGGTGAGGAGTGACTGCTTTCCCATCTCGGTCTGCGACAGTCGCTCCTGCAGCTGGTCCCGTTCTTGGCGGAGCTTCTCGAGCTGCTCCCTGTACGCCTGCTTTTCGGTCCGTTCAAGAGACAGCTCTGCGTCGTGGCGCTGGAGTCCTTCCTCCAACCGCGCATACGTTTGCCGCGTTTGTCCCAACTGTGTCAGGAGCGACTGTTTCTCCCCCTCTATATGGAGCAGTCGTTCTTGCAACTGGTCGCGCTCTTGTCGGAGCCTCTCAAGCTGCTCCCTGTATGCCCGGTGTTCTCCACGTTCCTGAGACAACTGCCCTGTCACCCGCTGGAGATCTTCTTCCACCTGAGTGTGCGCTTGGCGGATCTTCTCCCATTGGTCCAGGAGCAGTTGCTTCTTCTCTTTTGTCTGCGATAACTCAACTTCTTGGCTGTGAAGGCGTCCCTGCAACTGTGTGCGCTGTTGGCGTACTTGGTCGAGTTGCTCAACGAGGGACTGCCGTTCCGCCTGCGTGCGTGACACTTTCTCCTCCAGGCGCCGGACTCGATCTGTCGCTGCATTCACCTGCGCGCTTAGCTCTTGATTCCTCAACAGTGTTCGCAGGACAAAGGGCAATTCAGTCAAAAATGCAGGAGAGTTCTTCGCTACGCAAAAATCTGCGCCAAAGCGCAGAACTTGCATGCCAAGTGTCATGTCGTTGCAATCGGCTTGAATAATAAGAATTGCCGTTGGTGCTTTTCGTTTGAGCTCGGTCAGCGTCCCAAGCCCACTGTGACGGAATAAGCCCACATCAGCAAGGATAGTATGCCACTCACACTTGGCTGCCCAGCGCAGCACTTCGTCTGCGGAGTACACCACCTCAATCCGGCTGTCAGGAAAAAATGCACGCAGACTCGAAGTCACGTCCTTGGCATCTTGAGCCTGCTCGTTGGCGATGAGGACATTCAAAGGAGGTATGTCTGACATGACCACCTCAAACTTTGTCAGGCGGGAGCCAAGGGGAAAGGTCTGGATCAAAAGTGGAGACTTTTTCTTTTCTTACGCTTTCGCATGCGCTGCTCGTAATTCTCGATGACAAAGCCGAGCTTTCGCAGGAATTCATGGGCTTCGGAGCCTGAGAACGTTTCGATCGGGAGCCCCGTGGCGGCGCTGATCGCCTGTTTAATGGGGTAATAGGTCCCATCGATACTGATCGTGAAATCGTGTGTTGGCTGAGGTTCAAACCTCTTGACCGCATTGACAATGTCCTCTTTCTCCAGATGGTATTCCTTTCCTTGCAGCTTGAGGCGCGCCATCGTTATTCCCCTCCGGCTTTCTTGACAGATGATTTTTGACCTGGCCTCTCCCCTACTTCCGGGCGTACCGGCCCATGAGCTCGGCCTGTTGCACGATGTGTCCCTGCATCGCTCTCTCCAGATCCTTCTTGGTCGTGCTCGACGGCAGGTTCAGGCCGGTGTCGAGCGCGTACAACTTGAAGAAGTAGCGGTGAGTCCCGGATGGCGGGCAGGGGCCGCCGTAGCCAATGCTGCGAAAATCCGTCGTCCCTTGCTTCATCCCGTTCGGAAGCGAGTCCTTCTTCGGCACCCCTTCCTCGAGGCCTCGCGCGTGCGGTGGGATGTTCCACGCCACCCAATGCACCCAGGTGCCCATCGGCGCATCCGGGTCGTCGGCGATGAGCGCCAGGCTCTTGGCCCTTGCCGGAACGTCGGACCAGCTCAAGGGCGGGGACACGTCCGGTCCATCACACGTGTACTTCTTGGGGATCATCCCTTCGGCCTCAAACGCTGAGGTTTTGAGTTCCATGGCGTGACCTCCTCAGAGTGGGTTTCGGGACGATCGGATTGTAGCCCAGGGACGGCTCTTCGACAAGCACAGGAGAGAAGCCGAGGGGCACTAGGGCTTGGGGCGGTAGCGGCTGATGTTGGCGACGCGGCCGCCGGAGAAGGTCACCTCCACGAGCCACTCGTCGTTCAGATAGACCCACACCCAGGTGCCACGGGCGATCCGGAAGGTGTAGCGCGGTTGGCCCGCGCGGGTGAGGATCTCTGCCTCGGTGGTGCCCGTGGAGAGCATCCGGTAGGTCTCGAAGGTGATCTCGCCGGGGAGCCGCCTGACGGGAGGATCGTGCCGATCGATACCCGGAGAGACCTGGGAGTCCGTGACTGCCAGCGCAGGCTCGGCGGGTCCGAGGAGCCCGAGGCTCATCATCAACATGCCCGCAAGCGCGATCCGCTTCATGGCCTGTCACTGTTACCCCATCCTCATCGCTGCATTCACTTCCGCGATGGTCTGGCGGGCGACGGCGCTCGCCTTCGTGGTCCCCGCGGCAATCACCTCGTCAACGAGCTTCGGCATCTGCACGAGCTCCCGCCGTTTCTCCCAGATCGGCGTGAGGCGGGCCACCAGCGCATCTGCGAGCAGCCCTTTGCAATCAATGCACCCGATCTCGGCCGTCCGGCACTCCTTGTTCACCCGGTCGATGACGGCTTGTTGAGACGCCGACTTGTGGACCGTGAAGACCGGGCAGACGTCCGGGTTGCCCTTGTCCGTCCGCCGGACGCGGGCGGGATCGGTCACCATGGTCTTGAGCTTGGCGCGGACCGTCGCCTCGGTGTCCGAGAGGTTGATCGTATTGTTGTAACTCTTGCTCATCTTCCGGCCGTCCGTGCCGGGGACCTTCGGGATCTCTGTCAGGAGGGCCTGGGGCTCGGGAAATACCGTTTTGTAGAGGGCGTTGAAGCGCCGGGTGATCTCCCGCGTCAGCTCGAGATGGGGAAGCTGGTCCACACCCACCGGCACGTAGTCTCCCTTATATAACAGGATATCCGCGGTCTGCAGGACAGGGTAGCCGAGAAAGCCGTAGGTGGACAGGTCGCGTCCTTCAAGGTTCTCCTGTTTCTCCTTGTACGTGGGGTTCCGCTCCAGCCACGGCACCGGCGTGATCATGGAGAGGAGCAGATGTAAGATGGCATGCTCCGGGACGCGGGACTGAATGAAGAGCGTCGAGCGCCCGGGGTCGAGGCCCGTGGCCAGCCAGTCGATGAGGACCTCGCGGGTGTATTCCCGGATGCGGGCGGTGTCCTCGTAGTTCGTCGAGAGCGCATGCCAGTCGGCGACGAAGTAGAAGCACTCATGTTCGGCCTGCAGGCGCATGAAGTTGTCGAGCGCGCCGAACAGGTTCCCCAGGTGCAACAAACCGCTCGGCTGCATTCCGCTCACGACGCGTTTAGCCATGGCGCGTGTCTATCCGATTCACGACGTAAATGTCGAGAAGATCGTGTTCGTCAGCGCGTGGACCAGGGGGCCCATCACCATCCCGAACAGATGGATGTGCGGATCGGCGACGACGAGGAAGAAAATGATGAGCATCCCGTAGGGCTCCAGGCGGCTGAGCGTTTCGGCCTGGCGCGGGGGGAGGAGGCTGACCATGATCCGCCCGCCGTCCAGCGGCGGGATGGGGATCAAGTTGAAAACCATCAGTACCACATTGATGATGACCGAATACCAGCACATCCAAGCCAGGGGCACCAGGAACATGCCGAGCAGGTCTCTCCGGACGCCGGGCCCGCTGGCGGAGAGGGAATCGGCGACGGACGGGTCAATGGCCAGGATGGCGCTGAGCGCGACGGCGCTCGCGATGGCCAGGAGCAGATTCATGCCGGGCCCCGCGGCGGCCACCAGCGCCATGTCGCGGCGCGGATGGCGCAGGTTCCAGGCGTTGACCGGCACCGGCTTGGCGTAGCCGAGCAGGATGCCGGAGGGAAAGATCAGACACAGCAACGGCAGCAGGATCGTCCCGAACGGATCGATGTGCGCGACGGGGTTGAGTGTCAGCCGCCCTTCCAGGCGAGCCGTGGAATCGCCGTAGCGGTCGGCGACCCATCCGTGCGCGTACTCGTGGAAGACCATGGCCAGGAGCAGCGGGAGCGCCATGTATGAGATCGTATGGATGATCAGACCGATGTGGTTCATCGCATGTCCATCAGCGGCACGAGGCCGCCGTTCTTGACCTGAATCAGCGCGTAGTGCCGTTCCAAGTATCCCGCCGGGTTCATGGTCAACGGCCCAGTGAGACCGGGCGCGTTCTTGACGTTCATGATGCTCTCCCTGAGGGCGCGGCCCGTCGTCGCTCCCTTCAGTATACCATCCAGAACAAGCATGGTGGCTTCATAGGCCTGCGCGGCAAAGGCCGTGGGGGGTTGCTGAAAGCGCTTCTGGTACTGCTCGACGAAGTTTCGCACGGTGGGGTCCGGGCTGTCCACGAAAAAACTGTCCGCGAAGATGGCCTCCTCGACCGCGCGGGCGTCGAAGCGGAGCAAGTCCGGCGTGTTCATCCCATTGGTCCCCAGGAGGCCCACCTTGGCCGCATAGAACCGAATCTGGCCGGCGATCAGGCTCACTTTCTGGGCCTCGCCGGGGAGGAAGATCGCGTCGAACCCGGGGACATAGATCTTGGTCTCCTTGGGGCCTTTCTTCTGAGGCGGGGTTGGTGGAGACTTCTGTGGCGGGGTCGGGGGAGACTCCATCTTGCCGTAGCGCTTGAGGTCGGCCTCCTTGATGCGCTTGAGAGGGGGGCCGAAATCGTTATCATCGGGTCCGTACGTGTCGACGGCGATGATCTCCCCGCCGAGGCGGCGGATTTCTTCTCCGAAGGCTTGGGTCATCTCCGCGCCGTACTGGTCCCGCGGGGCGAGGATGCAGAAGCGTTTCCAGCCCAGCGGGCCGGTCACATAGGCGGCGAGGTCCCGCACGAGGGCGCGGCTGTTGACGGCGGTGTTGAACAGGTACTGGCTGATGCGCTGCACGTCGGCGAGAGTGGCTGTCGGCGTGATGAAGACCACTTCATTGGCATCCGCGGCGACCGCCACGGCCTTCACCTCGCGGCTCAGCAACGGGCCGATCACGGCGATCGGCTGGTACTCTCTCAGCAGGTCCTGGAGCTCGGAGTCGAGGACCTTCGCATCGCCCTCGGTGTCCTTGACGACGAGGCCCACCGCCAGTTGCGGGATGGCCGCGGTCGTCTGGTCGAAGGCGGTCTGGATGCCGTTCAGCACGTCGGTGCCGTACGGGCTCAATTCGCCCGAGAGGGGCAACAGGGCGCCGATGCGGTACGCCATGCTCTTGAGCTTCTTCCGTTGCGCGGACAGGATGGCCTCGACGGAGGCGGCCTGCTCGTGCAGAGGGAACTGGGTCAGGAAATCGCGGGCGGCCCTGGCTAGCTTGTAATCTTCGCCGGCCGACCCGTAGAGCTCGATCAGCCGCAGCAGCGCAATATCAGACGGGAACGTGCGGGGATTCTTGTCCACGAAGTGACGGAGGTCCTTCTCGCCGACTCTCGTTTTGAGGGTCTCGGCGACGCGCTGCTCAATCTGGCGCCGTTCCTGTTCGGAAGCGAGCGCGCGGGTCTCGAGGGCGGTCTCCACCATCCGGACATAGTCCTGGTTGGCGAGGTAGACCTCTTCCAGTTGCCGAAGCACGATCCGCTTTACGGCCGGGTCCGTTGTCTGACCCTTGGCTTCAAGCAGGAGGGGCAGCGCGGCATTCAGTTGCCCAGTCAGGAGCAGGGTCCCGATCAATCCGAGTCGGGCCTGTGGCCTCAATTCGGAACTCGGGTATTCCTCTAGGAGACGCCGGTAGAACGCGCCGCCCTCCTCGTAATTCTTCTGGTCGATCAGGACCTTGCCGAGCAGGAGATAGGCCTCGGGGATGTGCTCGCTCTGTGGCGAGGCCGCGATGATTTTCTGAAGGGCCTCGACCGCCGCGTCAGTCTTGCCTTCCTCGACCAAGGCCCTGGCCGTGTCGATCTGGACCTTGACCTCCTCCTCGGCCTTGGACGGGGCGGGCTTTGGCTGTGCATCGAGCGGCGTGCGGCCTGTCAGGAACAGGCCGGCCACGAGCATGGCAATAGCGCAGAGGCGCCCGGCACGTCGCACGGATTGGAAAGGGAACCGCGCCAAGGGTTATGGAGTGAGGTGTTCGGAGCGCACGTGCATGAGGAGTGGAGTCACTATATGAGCAGGGTGCCATGAAGTCAAGCGGGGCGTGTGCTAGACTGAAACGCAGAATGCAGAATGCTGAATTCAGAATTCATCATTCATCGTTCAGTTGATGCGGATCCCGAAGCTGACATGGGTGGTCGTGTTTCTGCTAGCGGCTGGCCTCTCGTTGGCGATGGCAGCGGAGGGTGACCTGACGAAGGAAATCATCGCCAAGGACGGCTCGCCCATGGTCCTGGTGCCGGCCGGGGAATTCTGGATGGGGCTGCCTGAGGGTCTGGGGCTGGACGACGAGCAGCCCCGCCACAAGGTGTACCTGGACGCGTACTATCTCGATAGGTACGAGATCACGACGGAACGGTACGCCAAGTTCCTTGAATTCGCGGGATGGCAGAAGCCGTTGAACTGGGACCTGGTCAAGTTTCCTGACCATTCCAATCGTCCTGTCGTCGGAGTGACCTGGGTCGATGCCGACGCCTACTGCCGGATCAACGGGCGGCGGCTTCCGACCGAGGCTGAGTGGGAGAAGGCCGCCCGCGGGACGAACGAGCGGCCGTTTCCCTGGGGGGAGACCAAACCAAGCGCCACGCTGGCTCTGTTCGGACAGATGAGCAAATTCTCTTACGATCTTCTTAAGCCCGTCGGCAGCTATCCAGGAGGTCAAGGGCCGTACGGGGCCTTCGATCTGGCTGGGAATGTCGCGGAATGGGTCCAGGACTGGTATGACGGCGAATACTACAGAGAGAGCCCCGAGAATAACCCCCAGGGGCCGCGAACTGGTCAGTACAGGATGGTGCGGGGCGGCTCGTGGTCCGACATGCCGGTGTATCTCTTATCAGGCAGCCGCACCTCCAAGCTTGCGCCGGAGACCCGCAACGCCTTCATCGGCTTCCGCTGCGCCCAATCGGCGAAGTAGCTCTGGTTGCGGGTCCTGTCACCGCATCACCCGGACGTGCTCAGATCCTTTCGCCGTCGCAGCCCCGCAGACTCGGCTGTAGGCTCTTCCGCTCCGCCCGGGTCCCATGCGGCGCCACCCGCTTAGCCTTGGACATCTCCCCAGCGTCGATAGATTTTTCCGAGAGTTCGATGTACGCTCCAGAGGATTCAAAGAACAAAAAATTGATGATCACAAATGCCAAAGTCTGTGGCTAATGTCGAAGTAGAGGAATGCCTTCAGGGGATACTTGAACGCGATGACTTTGCTCTGACTCCCAGAAGAGAGCATGGTCAGACCGGAGTTGACATTGTGGCAAGAAAGGGGGAGACGGCTTACTACATCGAAGTCATAGGTTATAAGGAGACTGGCCCTGCTAGAGCCAAGGACTTTTATGAGGGCTTTTTCCGAGTGGTTTCTCGTCTCAACGATGAAGCCAAGCATCTTGTCCTCGCGCTTTCCCATAAGTCGGAAACCGGCCTTCCTGCTAGGGCCAAACAGCACCGCGTTGCCTGGAAACGTCTAGCTGAAGCCTTTCCGGAATTGGAAATCTGGATCATCAACACGGATAAGGGTACTTATAAGAAGACCTCATGGCGCGTGTGGGCGGAGAGGGACTAAAAGAAACGTTTTGGGCAGAGTAATAAAACTCGACAGTTCGCCAACTCAATTCAAGTTAGACAATCAGCGAGAGGGACACTTGTTCGCGAAGAGTTCTGCGACGGTTCGCGCATCCGTGTACGGCGTGTTGGGCGTCTCCCAAGTCGCGCCGAACCAGGTCAATGCAACCAACGGCACCGCATTCATGATTTCGCCTGGCGTTCTTGTGACGGCGGCACACTTTGTTCACGTTGAGAACGATCCAACTAAGCCGGTTCACACGCAGTTTGAAGCTATCCGTGCCCCAGACATTGGTCAACCGATGGAGCGTGCATCCTTGATCGCCGAAGACAGAGTGCGAGACGTTGCGCTCCTACGTTTACAAAATCCGCGCTCGTCCGTGACAGTAGCGCTGAACACGGCCAGGGTCCCCATTGGGACAAGTTGTGGTTCGCTGGGTTTTCCACTAGCGAGTGTGGTGTTCAACCCTGTTGGGCGTGTGGTCAATCTGACCGAACGATTCCAAGGCGCTAACGTCTCGGCCTTTCATACGCAGCAGCATCCTTCAGGTCGTGCCCTGGACTTTTACGAAACAGATGCGCTCATGTATTCGGGATCTTCAGGCTGTCCTGGTTTTCTTGCTGACACTCTGGTGTTCGGCATGCATGTGGCCTCTGTCATCGAAGGAGCGAATCAGATACAGAACAAGGGGGCCACAAGGCTCACAGCCCGTTTGGCAATTTCACTCTGGGTGCCTTCGGTTGACATCGTCTCATTTGCACGCGCAAATGGGGTTGCTATCTAACACTTGCAACCGATGGCGCCCTTGCAACTTTATTGGCTCAAGTGTCTGTGTTACGGCTGCCGAGATCGAAGCGCGATGTCCGCGGGGCTGCGACGGCGTTTCGACCCGTTGCAATTGAGCGGGTGACGCCGCATGGGCGCCCAGATGCAGCACGGGGCGTACAGCCGGGTCTGCGGGGCCTCGACGGCGAAACGCCCAGATGCGCTGGGCTATGCGGAGGCAGGACCCGCTCAAAGAGCAACGGGTGCCCCACCCGCGACAAGATTCATTTCAGCGAGACCGCGTTGCTGCCGCAGTCCATGTCTTCTCCGCTGTGGGGCGGGTCGTCGCCGATCTTCCAGTGCTTCGGGGTCGCCTCGAAGGGGCGGCCTTTGATGGAGTACAGCTTGGCCTTGTGGATCTGGACGCGGTTCTTGTCCAGGAACTTCACTTCCAAGATGACCTCCTCGGTCTCGCGTCTCAGCACCTTCACGACCAAGGGCTCTGAGCGCATCTCGAATTCGCCTTGGACGTTCATAGCGAGGCTGCTTTCCACGATCTTCCCCACCAGGTTGCCTTTCGTGTCGTAGAGAAACCCCCTCAACGTCATCTCGTTGTAGCGACGATTGTGTTCGAACGAGAGGTGCGGCATGCCTTCGATTTCGATGCTGGGCGCCGCGTTCCGGTAGTGATTGGAGCCGATGTCGAAGTCCATGCCTTACGCTTACGCCTTCCCTTCGATTGCCTGAGCCTGCTGGAAGCTCAGGACCTTGATCGCCGCCTCACGCACCTCGGTAAAGATCACTTTGATCGTCTCGCGGAAGTTGTCGCCGTCGTGTGGGTCCGTGAGCGGTTTCCCCAGTATCTGCAGCGCGGCTGCCTCTCCGAGCAGTCGGTAGGGGGTCTTATAGGGTTTGGTCGTGTCCTCGCCTTCGATCGCCTGTCCATACAGCCGGTACCGGGCGGGCAGGTGTTTCTTGTGCTCCTCGGCGACCTCCTGTCCGGCCTGCTCCGCGATGTGGGAGAGGAGCGCCGAGTGAAACGCCTTGAGGATGGCCGTCGTGCGCTCGGAGTCCGCGGAGGAAAACGTACCGCACCCGTTGGTGATGGCGAACAGGATGAGATAGGTGAGCTCCCACTCCGCGACGTTGAGCTGAAGCTGGTCGAGGCTCTTCAAGTCCATCACCTTGCCGATGTGCTGCTCCAGCCAGTTCTGTTCGACAATGCCGAAGGCCAGGTCGGAGAGCTCCCGGCCGATGTCCGCCGGCGACGCTTGCGGCATGGATCAGAAGGCCTCGATCTTGCCGAGGCGGCAGTGGTCCATCCTGATGAGGTGGAAGCGGCCCTGGTCATCAGCCACCAGGAACCCAGGCAGGTTTCCGTTGCCAGGCAAGAGGACTTCCAGCACTGGATAGGTTGCGGTGTGGGTAAAGGCCGGGTGGGGCTGGCCGTTGCCCTCGGCGATGTCGGTGATGGTGAAGCGCCTCATGCCGTTCTCTCCGTTGCTTTGCGGTGAAACTATCGTGAATATACCGAGTATAGCATGGCGCGCCTCCGAATCAAGACTCAACACACGCGTTTGACGATCTCCACCAGACATGCTATCAGAGTGCGGCCTTTCCCTATATCCTGCACAGAGAGACACACCTGTCATGAGCACACGTCAGAAGCTCGTCTGGGTCGCCGCGCTCTACTTCGCCGAAGGCTTTCCGTTCGGCATGGTGATGGACGCAATCCCCGTCTACCTGCGCCTGCAAGGCGTGAGCCTTGTGGATATCGGCTTGTTGGGCCTGGTCGGGCTTCCATGGACGCTCAAGTTCCTCTGGGCGCCGGCCGTGGACGTCTGGGGCCACCGGCGCACATGGGTCTGGGCCTGCCAGTTGCTGATGTGTCTGCCGCTTCTCCTCCTCGCCGGCTCACACGCGCGAGCGGACATCTGGATCCTCTGGAGCGCCCTGGTTCTGTTCGCCATCCTGTCGGCGACCCAGGATATTGCGATCGACGCGTACACGATCGAGTTGCTGGAGAAGCACGAGATGGGCATCGCCAACGGCGTGAGGGTGACCGCCTATCGCATCGCGCTGATCGCGGCCGGCGGGCTCGTGGTGGCGGCGGCCGGGCTCGCGGGCTGGGGCCTGGTGTTCATGGGTGCGGCCGTGCTGATGGGCCTGCTTTCCATGATCTCATCTCGGGCTCCGCTGGCGGATGCCACACCTTCCGCAGCGCTACCGCCCCCACCGCGCTCCGCGTCCGACGCCATCCGTGCTCCGCTGACGCTGTTTTTCGCCCGGCCCGGTTTCCTGGCCGTGGCGGCCTTCGTCTTGACCTTCAAGCTGGGCGATATGGCCATCGGCCCCATGATCAAGCCCTTCTGGGTGGACCGGCACTTCACGCCGGTTCAGATCGGATTGGTGCCGGGCACGCTGGGCGTCGTGGCGACGATCGGGGGCGCGTTGATCGGGGGAAGCCTGACCAGCCGGTGGGGGATCTTCCGGGCGCTCTGGGTGCTCGGCATTTTCCAGGCGGTGTCCAATCTGGTCTATGCCGCAGCCGCGGCGCTCCCGCCCAATACAACGCTGATGTACGTCGCCTCGCTGGTGGAGTCGTTCTGCGGGGGACTGGGCACCGCCCCCTTCCTGGCGTTTCTCATGAGCATCTGCTCGAAGGCCCACGCGGCCACACAGTACGCTCTCTTGAGCGCGTTATTCGGCCTGACTCGCGCCCTCTCCGGGGCGTTTTCGGGAGTGGCGACCGAAGGGATGGGTTACGCCGCCTACTTTACCGCGACGTTCTTCCTCGCGTGGCCTGCGTTCCTGTTGCTGCCGTGGGTGAAGGAGTGGGCAGGAGAGGGGCATGAAAAAGGGGAAGGTCCGTAACGAACCCTCCCCTCATACTGCGACGAGCTAAGCGGTGTGCTTACTTAGGATTCGCGTTGACTTTGGTGGCGTCTTTGATCTGGTTCTCAGTGACACCTTTAGTCGTGACGTGGCCGGGACCCACGACAGCCGGCAGGCGCGAATCCTGGGTGTGCTTGAGTTGGGTCTCATCCGCCACGCCTCCGATGGCGTCCCGATTCTGCTTCTCCAGTTCCTTGGGGGCATCTGCAGCAGCCTTTTCCGCCGCGACTTCCCCGGTGGCTGTGGTGCCGCCATCGGGATTCGGGTAGCCTTCGTGCCGTTTCTTCAGCAGGGCCGGGTTGGCGAATACCGACGCGGCCATGAAGATGAATCCTGTCGCCAGTGCGATCACAAGCAAAGTGTGTTTCATGGGATCCCTCCTTACTGATGGGCTGGATAAAACCATTGTGTCGAAGAGGACCTCTAACAAAGGCTGAATATAGTCGTGACCATAACCTGAGCCAACGGACCCTGTCAAGGGGCTAGGACCGATGATGGCGCCGCGGGCCGCGGCCCCGAGGGCGAGCGGCGGCATAGGCCGGCAGGCGGATGATGACCGCCGTGCCCTGGTCTGGGCCGCTGGCGATGGAGATCTGCCCCTGGTGCTCTTCGATGATCTTCTTGACAGAGGCCAGGCCGAGCCCGGTGCCGGCGGCCTTGGTGGTGAAGCCGGGTTCGAAGATCTTGCCGATGTGCTCGGTGGGAATCGGCGCGCCGTCGTTCTGGATCGTGATGGCCACCTCGTGCCGCCCGCGCGCGCCCTTGTGGGGCACCGCCTGGAGGCGAATGTGTCCGTGGGGCGTCATGGCCTCGAGAGCGTTTTTGAGGATGCTCAGGAAGACCTGTTGGAGCTTGCCCTCGTCCACTTTGATAGCCGGCAGCGAGGGAGAGAAGTCCCGGGTGACCGTGATGGCATTCTTTTGCAGGTCCCCGGTGATGACCGCCAGCGCGCTCTCGAGGACCTCGGGGATCCGGACCACGCGCGGGTGCAGGTCCAGCGGCTTGGCGAAGTCGAGGACCTCATTGAGAATGGCTTCGATGCGGGTCAGTTCCAAGGAGGCCTTCTCCAGCCGTTGGAGCACATCAGCGCCCGCCGGTTTCTCGGCGGCCGTGTCCCGAACAGTCTCTTCCATTTCCAGGCGGGTCTTGGTCAGGGGGCGCTGGATTTCCTGTTCGAGGAAGGCCGTGACCTCCCGGATGGCCTGCTGCCGCTCATGCCGGAGCAGCAACTCGTGGGACTCCTGGGGATCGTGAACTTGCATGGAGCCGGCGGTCTGCCCGGCCAGAGCAACGCCACTTGCGGAGTCGGGTCGTTCCAGGAAGGGAGAAGCGGTCGAACCTGGCCCCAACTTGGGGAGAAGCGAAGCCAGGTGCTCCAACTGGGGCGCGGCGGCCCGGGCCATGTCCGCGTTGTAGACGTCCGGCGTCTTGGACCCCAGGAGAATGGTCCCGTTGAGGTCCTGTCCCTTTTTGAGCGGCAGGACCATCGCTGTCTTGAACTTGTCCTTGTACAGCTCCTTGTAGTCCAGGAAACGTCCTTGGGTGGAGGCCAGATCCCGGTCCACCCGCGGCTTTTTATGTCGGATGACCCACCCGGCAGCGGACCCTTCCAGTGTCAGCGTCTGGCCTTCGCGCCATTCGCAGTGTCCGGGTGTGTAGGAGAGCAGGAGCATGAGGGTCTTTGAACGGGGCTCCGGCCGGGTCACAAGCGCGCGATCGTACGGGATCAGAGACCGGAGTTGGGCCATGAGGGGTTCGAGTCCCCCGGCTCCCATCTCCACCGTGGGCGCCACGGGCGCACCAGGGGCGAGGGCCGGCACGCCGGCCTTCGTCAACGCCGCCTCGAGATCCTTGGCTGCTTCCGCCAGATTTTTCCGGTCCTTGTCCGAGAACGTGACGATGTCCTTGCGCCCGATCACGAGGGCTCCGCAGACCCGCTTGGAGACCTGCAGGGGAATGGTGAGGAGCGACCGGTGGGACGGGGCCGTCATCCGGATGCGGACCGTCCGCTGCCGCGCGTCGCCATTGCCCGCGGCGCTGTCGAACCCGACCTCCGGATGCGACAGCGCCCGAGCGACGGCCTGGACCTCTCGAGGGGCGAAGCCCCGGTGCGCGTGAGACACAAAGGGGCCGAACCCGTCCTCCTTCAGTGCAATCAGGGCCAAGTCGGCGCCCAGTTCGTTCAGGGTGGTGGTGAAGGCTTTCTGCAGCGCAGTCGGTAGTGGCATTGGTCAGCGCTCCTCCATAACGATCATGGCTTCATAGGATTGTAGCAGCGTCTGGCGGGGGTCGCAATCATCGGCCCGCACGTGTTGCAAGGGCTTCGGGAATGTAGGATACTACCGCCGCTCATCCGTCGGCTGCACCTATGGAGAATTCACCGGTGATTCGTCGCACCGGCCTCATTGTCGTTCTCGTTGGCGCAGGCCTCGTCGTGTGGTTCGGAGGGGCGACCGGTCAGCGGCTCAAACCGAAACCAGATCTTGAGGCGGGTGAGCGGATCTATAAGCAGAACTGCGTCAACTGCCACGGGCCTTCCGGCAAGGGCGACGGGGCGGCGGCGGAGAAACTCAATCCCAAGCCGGCCGATTTGACGTCGCCCGCCACGCAGGCGAAAAAAGACGCCGAGTTGCTCGAGGTCATCAAGGTCGGCCGGCCCGGCACGGCCATGCCCGGTTGGATGAGCGAGATAGACGAGCGCGAGATGCGGGATGTGCTGGCCTACATCCGCACATTGGCCGCCTGGTAGGAATGGACTTTACCGGATCAGTCGTGGCGATCCCGGGAGGCACCGGTGGCCTCGGCCGGGTCGTGACTCTCAGCTTCCTCCGGGCGGGCGCGACGGTCGTGACCACCTGCGTGGTGCCGTCCGAGCAGGATCGACTCGCAAAGGAGACTGGATCGCTGTCGGCCCGCCTGAGCTGTCTCCAGGTCGATGTGACGGATGAGGACGCGGTCAAACGGTTCGCTGGGGAGATCGTTGCCCGCCACGGCCGGGTGGATGTCCTCGTGAACATCGTGGGCGGGTTTTCCGGTGGGAAGCCCGTCTGGGAGACCGACCAGGCGACCTGGGACCGCATGCTGAACCTGAACCTTAAATCGGTCTATCTCTGCGCCAAGGCCGTCGTGCCGCAGATGATCAAGCAGAACCGTGGGCGGATCGTCCATGTGGCGTCCCGGTCGAGCCTGAAGGGCGACGCCGGACTGTCCGCCTACGCGGCCTCCAAGGCGGCCGAACTGGTCCTGACCCAGAGCCTCGCAGAAGAGCTCAAGCCGTACCGGATCAACGTCAACGCGATCTTGCCCAGCATCATTGATACGGAGGCCAATCGCCAGGCCATGCCCAACGCGGATCACAGCCAGTGGCCCACGCCGGAGGCCATCGCCAAGGTCATTCTCTTTCTTTGCTCTCCGGACGCTGAGGTGATCCACGGCGCCGCGATTCCGGTGTACGGGCGCGTGTGAGCCTCCTCATTGACTTCGGACGGGACGTCTGCGGAAATCTGAACCAGGCTGAAATCTGCGAGTGGCTGGTCACCAACGGGCTTGGCGGATACGCGTCCGGCACGGTTGCCGGCCTGCTGACGCGCCGGTATCACGGTCTCCTCGTGGCGGCGCTGAATCCGCCGGTCGGGCGCACGCTCTTGGTCGCGAAGCTCGATGAGACCGCGGAGCATGGCGGGCGCCAATACCCGCTCTTCACGAACCGCTGGCACGACGGGTCGGTGAATCCTGATGGCTACCGTTATCTTGAACGGTTCCGGTTGGAAGACTCGCTGCCGGTATGGACGTATGCCCTCGCCGACGAGCTCCTCGAGAAGCGGGTCTGGATGGAGCAGGGTGCGAATACCACCTACGTGTGCTACGAGCTGACGCGTGGCTCCGGTCCTGTGGCCTTGCGCATCAAGACGCTGGTGAATTACCGCGACCACCACGGCAGCACCAGGGGGAACGGGTGGCAGATGCGCGTCACGGCTGAGGACCGAGGGCTCACCGTGGCGGCGTACGACGGCGCCGTCCCGTTCCATCTGCGGTCGGACCGGGGACGGTGCGAGAGGGCCCATGACTGGCACTGGGGGTTCGACCTCGCCGCGGAGAGGGCCCGAGGGCTGGAAGACCACGAAGATCACCTGCATGTCGGGACGATTCAAGGGACGGTCGAGCAGGGGAAACCGCTCACGATCGTCCTCACGACCGACCCCGGCGCGTCCGTAGATGGAGCGAAAGCCCTTGAGCGGCGCACGCGTCACCAGCGCGCGCTCCTTGGCGCGTTTGCCAAGGCTCATCCTGTCGTGTCAAAGCAGGCGCCGGCGTGGGTGGAGCAGACGATCTTCGCCGCCGAGCAGTTCATTGTGGCGCGGCCATCCCCGGCTGACTCCGACGGTCGCTCGGTCGTCGCGGGCTACCATTGGTTCGTCGACTGGGGCCGCGACACGATGATCGCACTGCCCGGGCTTACGCTGACGACGGGACGCCCCGCCATCGCCAGCCTGATCCTGAAAACGTACGCAACCTTCGTGGACCGTGGCATGGTGCCCAACCGTTTCCCGGACGCCGGCGTGATTCCCGAATACAATACCGTGGATGCCACGCTCTGGTATGTGGAGGCGATCCGCGCCTATCACGCGACGACGGGCGATGACCGGCTGGTGCGGGAGCTGTTTCCCGTGCTGGCCGAAATCGTGGACTGGCACCGGCGCGGCACCCGCTACGGCATCCACTTGGACCATGCGGACGGGCTGCTCTGGGCCGGCGAGGAGGGTGTGCAGCTCACGTGGATGGATGCCAAGGTTGGGGGCTGGGTCGTCACGCCGCGTATCGGCAAGCCGGTGGAGGTGAATGCGCTCTGGTACAACGCCCTGCGGACCATGGCGGCGTTGGCCCGGATCGTCAAAAAGCCCGCCGACGAATACGCGGAACTGGCTGATCGCGCGGAGGCCGGGTTCGCCCGGTTCTGGAACGATGCCCTGGGCTGCTGCTACGATGTGCTGGACGGGCCGGACGGGGATGATCCGTCCTTGCGGCCGAATCAGATCTTTGCGGTGTCGCTGCCGGCCAGCCCCTTGGAGTTGAACCGGCAGAGGGCCATTGTGGATGTGTGCGCCCGGCACCTGTTGACATCGCACGGACTGCGGAGTTTGGCTCCAGACCACCCGGCGTACGTGGGCCAGTACGCCGGGGACCAGCGCAGCCGCGACGCGGCCTATCACCAGGGGACGGTGTGGGGATGGTTGCTGGGCCCGTTTGTCACGGCGCATCTCAAGGTGTATCGCGATCCGGTCCGCGCACGGTCTTTTCTGGACCCGATGATCCGGCATCTCCAGTCGAACGGTCTCGGGACCCTGAGCGAGGTCTTCGACGGAGACCCCCCGTTCACACCGCGCGGGTGCATCGCGCAGGCCTGGAACGTGGCCGAGTTGCTGCGGACGTGGATGACCCTGGTCACATACAAGAAGGAGAAGCCGGCATCCACCTCCAAAAGGAAGGGGTGCTAATGGACCGGGACGCGCTCAAGAACATGGCGGCAGACGCGGCGGTGGAGTACGTGAAGGATGGTCAGATCGTGGGGTGGGGGACCGGTTCCACGTTGCGTTTCGTCGTGGGCAAATTGAGCGGGCGGATCAAGAAGGGACTGCGCATCCGTGGCGTGGCCACGTCCCTCGAGACGGCGCGCCTGGCGCGTGAGGCCGGGATCCCGTTGCTGGCCGATGATGCCGAGTGGGTAGTGGACCTGGCGCTGGACGGGGCGGACCAGGTGGATCCCCGGCTGAATCTGATCAAGGGTGGTGGCGGCGCGCTTCTAAAAGAAAAAATCGTGGCGGCGGCGGCGACCCGCTTCGTCGTCGTGGTGGATGAGACGAAGCGAGTGCCGGTCTTGGGTGGGTCGTTTCCCCTGCCGGTGGAAGTCGTCCCGTTCGGGTGGCGGACCCTCGCGAAGCGCTTGGAGCGGCTCGGCTGTCGCGTCACGCCTCGGATGAAGGACGGCGCGCTCTTTGTCACTGAGGTGGGACACTACATCCTGGATCTGTGGTTCTCGAAGATCGACGATCCGATAAGGCTGGAGGCGGAACTGGAGAAGACACCGGGCGTCGTCTGCACGGGCCTCTTCGTCGGACGCGCCGACCTGGCCGTGGTCGCCACGCAGCAGGGGATCGTCACGCTGACCCGTCCGTGAAGGTCACGAAGCTCTCCCCCAACGCGAGGGTGCCGGTGAAGGCCACGGCCGGCGCGGCCGGCTACGATCTGTTCGCGAGCGAGGCGACCGTCATCCCAGCGTCCACGGTGAGGGACGGCCGGGTGGAGATCGGGCATGCCCTCGTGGCGACCGGCATCGCCATCAGTCTGCCGCCCGGCCATGTCGGCCGGATCGGGTCGCGGTCCGGCCTCTCGACGCGCCACAACATCGAGGTCGGCGCCGGCTGGATCGACCCGGATTACCGCGGGGAGCTCAAGATCGAACTGAAGAACTTCTCCAACCAGGACTTCGTGGTCGAAGAGGGCATGCGGATCGCGCAACTGCTCGTCTTGCCGTGTGCGTCGCCGGAGGTGGAGGTGACCGACGAGCTGCCCCGATCGGCGCGCGGTGCGGGCGGGTTCGGGTCCACCGGCCTGCGATGAAGGTCATGACGGTCGATGCCCTTGCCAAACGGATCGCCGTGCGCCTCAAGCTTAGGGCCGGAGATGTGCGGACGGTTCTGGGGTCGCGCAAATCGGACCTTCCGCCGGCCGTGGTTTTCCGGATCACCGAGATGGCCCGGACGCTGATCCACGAAGAGCTGGTGCGCCTCGATGCCAAGCGTCATCCGGAACATTAATCAGCCATGGCCCTCGGGAAGAAGATCGCCATCATCGGCGCCGGCAACATGGGCGAGGCCCTAATTGCTGGGATGCTGGCCGCCAAGGCAGCCTCGCCGGACGACATCCACGCGACCGACATCTTGGCCCAGCGCCTGGATCACCTCAAAGCCCGGTATCAGATCCGGGTCGGGATGGACAACAAGGCCGCGGCGGTCTGGTCAGATATCACAATCTTAGCGGTCGAACCTCAAGTGTTTGATTCTGTTTTGGACGACCTTCGTTCCGTGCTGACCGAGGCGAAGTTGATCCTCTCGGTGGCCGCCGGCTATCCGATCCGCCGAATCGTCGCGCACCTGTCACCGAGTGTCCGGGTCATCCGCTGCATGCCGAACACTCCGTCCGAAGTCCAGGCCGGGGTCTCGGCGATCGCCCTCGGCGGGAACCTCTCGCGCGAGGATGAGCAGCTGGCCCGCGCGGTCTTCGAGTCGGTCGGCAAGGTCGTGCTGGTTGACGAGCGCCTCATGGACGCCGTGACCGGTCTCAGCGGGAGCGGGCCGGCCTACATCTTTCTGATCATCGAAGCGCTCGCCGACGGGGGTGTGAAGATGGGGTTGCCGCGCGAGGCAGCCCTGGCCCTGGCCGCGCAGACCGTGCTGGGCGCGGCGCGGATGGTCCTGGAGACCGGGGAGCACCCTGGAACGCTGAAGGACAAGGTAGCGTCTCCGGGAGGCACGACCATCGCCGGCCTGCACGCGCTCGAGCACGGCCGCCTGCGGGCTTCGCTGATCGAGGCCGTCGAAGCCGCGACGAAGCGCTCCCGTGAATTAGGGGAGGGGTAGGGGCACGGCGCGCCGTGCCCCTACTTGCGGCGTTCATTCTGTATCAGGTAGAGTACGTGAACCATGGCGACCGAAATTCCCGTCATCCCCACAGACGCCAGGCTGACTTATGAGCGGCCGTCCGATCCCCGCGACGTCCTCATCAAAGAGATGGAGAGGCGGAAGATTCCGATCAGCATCGGCAAGACCTGTCCGGTGAAGTGCACGTTCTGCTACGAGATCGACCATAGCTACCGCACGACCGAAGAACCGGGCAAGACGACCCAGGAGGACTGGGACTTCATCCTGGACTACATCAGCAAGAAGCCGACCCGTCCCGGGGAGCTGTGGGTCTGGGGCGGGAACGAGTACATGGAGTGGACCGACCTCTTCCTCCACCCCAAGGCCATGGAGTGGCTGGAGGATTTCCTCAAGTACACCGACAAGAGCCTGCACATGTTCACGGTCGGTTACGTGCACGTGCCCAAGATCCACCAGCTCGCCGCCCAGTACCCGAACCGGATCAACTTTGACCTGTCGGTCATCACCCTGCACAAGGACTATCGGAAGGCGCTGATGCCGCATGCGCCGTCGATCAATCACTTGATGAAGGTCCTGGACGGACCGGCGGTCACCTCAGCCAACTTCTATTCGTTCGACGCACACACGATGTCGGAGGATGCGAAGACGATTTCCGGGATCAACACGAACGTCCTCCTGTGGATGGGCTGCCTCACGGCGCTGAAGGGCATGGAGGAAAAAACTGTGCAGATCCTCCGCCAGGGCAAGCAACACCTGCCCGAGGAGGCCCTGCGGGTCTATGAGGCCGGCCTGCCCAACATCCAGACCATCCACACCGAGCCCTCTATCACGGCCTTCCTCAATCGCCACAAGATTATCACGCTCTTCGACTCGCTGGGGCTGGAGAAGCGCGACACGGTCGTGATGGCCAAGAGCGTGTACCGGATTCTGACCATGTATCGGAAGAGCCGCGCGCGGTTTCTCTGTGTGCCCAATGCGACCCTGGGCGGGGATTCCGACTGCACGATCCTCCTGACGTTCGACGACATCCTGAAGCGGCTCAACGGCCAGAAGGTCGTCCACCTGCCCAAGGTCGTCGTCGAGAGCCCACGGGGCAACGACTGCGACATCAGCGGGGTGACCCTGGAAGAGTTCGAGGCCAAGGCGCGCTGCAAGGTGCGGATTCTCCACAAGGTGAACACGAAGCTCGCCGACGCGAAACTCTGGCAGCATGGATATCTGAGCCAGTACATCGTCGACTACCTATCCTCGAGCAGATCCGCATCGCAGCGTGAGAGGCAGGATTACTTTAAACCAAAGGAGCCTCCCGTGGAATATTGGGTGAGAGTCGTCCTGACGGACAAAGAGGAGCTGCGCTACAACAACGTCATCCGGCACACCATCAGCGACGACATGGAGATTCTCGAGATCGATACCCCCAAGGAGGTCATCATCATCCCGATGCGGCAGGTCAAGTACATGATGTGTGACGCCGGCATCTTCCAGCAGAAGAAATGATGAAAAAAGGGGACAGGCTCCTTTTCTCGCTTTTCTCGCCTCGGACTGGGCTGCTGATCCGAGCGGTCGAGCCGAATCTCCCCAGAAAAGGTGCCTGTCCCCTTTTTGTTCTTTTCGTTTTGATTACTTTGGCCCTCACCATGACCGGCTGTGTGGCCCAGGAGACCTACAACGCGCAGGTCAACCGGACGAACAACTTCCAGCGGCAACTGGCGGAGGAAGAGAAGCGAAGCGCCGACCTGATGTCCGAGATCGCCCGCCTGAAAAATCAGGTCGCTGAACTGGAAGCCCAGAATCGCACGCTGACCACCCAGCTCAACGAGGCCAAAGCCCAGGTGGTGCGGTCGTTGGAGGAAGTGGGCCGGCTTCAAAATGAAATCAAACAAGCCCGAGCCGCCTCCGTGGCACCAACAGGCGCCCCTGCTCCCGTGCAGAAGATGCGGGGCGTCCCCCCCTCATCGACGGAGCCGCCCGATCGTCTGGACGAGCTGAAGGATGACGCGGCCTCAAAGGCCAAAAGCCCTCCGTGAAGACGCTGCGCTACCTCAACGCTCTGGCTCCCGATGACAAGGTGAGCCCGGCGACCGTCTCATCGTGGGCAGAAGAGCCCCTAGTTTGAGACTAGTTTAAGCAATCTGATTAGACTGGTTGTGATTTCGGCGTGCGGAAGTTTCGTGACGGTGCCGGTGCGGCGCTCCTTGAGTTCCATCAGGCCCTGGGAGAGATTCTTCTCGCCGATCACCACCTGATGGGGGCAGCCGATCAGGTCGGCGTCGTTGAACTTCACCCCGGGCCGCTCGTCCCGGTCATCCACCAGCACCTCGATTCCAGCCCTTGTTAATTCCGTCTCGAGCGCGATGGCCGC
The DNA here is from genome assembly GCA_005877505.1 of Nitrospirota bacterium. Taxonomy (GTDB): domain Bacteria; phylum Nitrospirota; class Nitrospiria; order Nitrospirales; family NS-4; genus NS-12. Next base: position 10,451 of record VBOO01000018.1, on the reverse strand, counting down.
TTCGAGGACTTTGCCCTTGCCGGCGAGCGGCAGGATGTGCACGTGGAAAGGGGCGATCGGCGCCGGCCAGATGATCCCCTTTGCGTCGTGGTTCTGCTCGATCGCGGCCGCGGAGGTCCGTCCCACACCGATCCCATAGCAGCCCATCACGATGAGACACTCTTGGCCCTGCTTGTCGAGGTAGTGCGCCTTCATCTTCTCGCTATACTTGGTGCCCAGCATGAAGACATGGCCGACCTCGATGCCCCGGACGATGCGTAGGGGCTTCGCGCAGCGGGGACAGGCGTCGCCGGCGATGGCGTTCCGGATGTCGGCGTAGCGGTCCGGCGTGAAATCGCGGCCCGGCGTGACGTCCACCCAATGGGTGTCCGCGGCGTTGCCACCCACCACGATGTTGGTCAGAGGCCTGACTGCCCAGTCAGCAAGCATGGTCGCGCCGGACAGCCCGATGGGCCCGGCGAAGCCCACCGGCGCGCCGGTGAGCTTCGCCACCAAGGCCGGATCGGCCATGACCAGGTCCGTCGCGCCCAGCGCCTTCTTCAATTTGACCTCGTTGATTTCGTGGTCCCCGCGCACCAGAACAGCGACCGGCTTGCCGTCGGCGCGATACAGCAGCGTCTTCACGAGCTGGGTGGCTGGTACGTTGAGGAACGCTGTGACTTCTTCGACGGTTTTTTTCCCCGGAGTGGGGACACGCCGCTTCTCCCGCAGGGTGTCTGCAGGTGGCTTGTGGGCGTGTTCCTGCATCACGGGAGGGGGCCCACCACCCGTTGCATTCGCCAGAGCAACGGGTGCCCGCGCCACTCCCGTACCCACCAACTCGGCCCGTTCTACGTTGGCGGCGTAATCGCAGGCGTCGCAGACGGCGATGCCCTCTTCGCCGGTGTCGGCCAGGACCATGAATTCATGCGACGAGGTGCCGCCGATCAGGCCGGTGTCGGCTTCCACCGGGCGGAAGGTAAGCCCGCAGCGGGTGAAGATGGCCTTGTACGCCTCATACATCTTCCGGTAGCTCTCCTTCGCGCCGGCTTCGTCGGCGTCGAACGAGTAGGCGTCCTTCATGATGAACTCGCGCCCGCGCATCAGCCCGAAGCGCGGCCGGATCTCGTCCCGGAACTTGGTCTGGATCTGGTAGAAGTTCGCCGGGAGTTGCCTGTAAGAGCGGACCTCGCGCCGCACCAGGTCGGTGATCACCTCCTCGTGCGTCGGCCCGAGGCAGAAGTCCCGCTCGTGCCGGTCCTTGAACCGGAAGAGTTCCTTGCCATAGAAGTCCCAGCGGCCGGTCTCCAGCCAGAGCTCCGCCGGCGAGGCGATCGGCATGAGAACCTCCTGCGCCCCAGCCTTGTCCAGCTCTTCGCGGATGATGCGCTCGACCTTCCGGATGACGCGCAGGCCCAGCGGCAGGTACGTGTAGATGCCGGCGGCGACCTTGCGAATCATGCCGGCGCGCAGCATTAGCCGGTGGCTGACGATCTCCGCTTCCCCCGGATCCTCCCGGAGGGTGGGAATCAGCAACTGCGATTGATGCATAATAAGCCCGGAGTATTCATGGATGTCGTAGCGAGGCAGTTGAGGCCGAAGCGGGGCACCTGTTGCTCCCCAAGATGCAACGGGTCATGGGCTTCTCGCAAGCGAGGGCGACGCAGGCGTACTCGTAGCAGTACGTCGAGGAGACCGAGCGAGAAAAGCGCCGCCGGGCGAGAGAATCGGCGGCCGGAGTAGATATTCATGGATACCCCGGGCTTACCGTGGCCAGAGGTTGAGGATGTCGTTTCGGAAGGCGTAGAGCATCAGGCAGATCAGGAGAAAGAGCCCAACCTGCTGGGCCAACTCGCGGCTGCGGATGCTCAGGGGCCGGCGCTTGACCGCTTCGATTGCGAAGAACGCCAGATGCCCGCCGTCGAGGACCGGGATCGGCAGGAGGTTGAGCACACCGAGGTTGATGCTGAGGATGGCGAGGAGGAAGACGTAGTTCGAGAATCCCTGCGTCGCGGCGTCCCCGGAGATCTTGGCGATGGTCAGCGGACCGCCGATGTTGTCGGTCGAGATCTCACGGGTGATCATCTTAGCGATGCCCACCACGGTCAGCTTGGTCCAGCCCCAGGTGGCCTCGAAGCCGTCCACCGGCGCCATCAAGACGTGTTCGCTCCGGAGGGCGGCCCTGTTCGACTTGGTGATGCCGATCTGCCCGATTTCGATCTCAGTCCCGTCGGCCAGCTTCTCCTTCCGCGCTGCTGGCGTGATCGTCAGGGTCTCGGTCCGCCCGTCTCGCTCGACGACGAGTGGCAGCGGCGAGCCGGGGTTCCGCTTGACGATATCCGTCATCTCGTTCCAGGTGGCGATGCGCTTGTGGCCGATCTGGACGATCTTGTCGCCTTTGCGCAGGCCGGCGGCCTCGGCGGGGGAACCGGGCACGACCGATTCTACGGTGGAGGCCAAGTCGGCGAAGGAGGGTACGAACAGCGGCTCGCCGGTCGCCAGCCACGCGGTAAAGATGAGGTAGGCCAACAGGAGATTGAAGACCGGACCGGCCGCGACGATGGCCGCGCGCTTGAGGAGCGGCGCGTGGGCGAACGACCGCAGCTTGTCCTCCTCGCTCACCTCCTCGCCGAGGTCCTCTCCCAGCATCTTCACGTAGCCGCCAAGCGGGACTGCGGAAATGACGTACTCGGTCTCGCCGATCTGGCGGCCAACCAGCTTCGGCCCGAAGCCGATGGAGAATTTCAGGACCTTGACCCGACAGCGCCGGGCGACCCAAAAGTGGCCGAATTCGTGGAAGGCGACGAGGGCGCCAAGGGCGATCACGAAGGCGAGCGTGTAGAAGCCGTAGTGCTGGAAGGCTTGCATGCGCGTCGTGCTCTCTTGCGAGTGTGCTTCCTAGTCTACCACAGAGGCGGACACGATTACGTCACCGGAGCCGTCACCGCGAGCGAGTTCACGACCTCGACGGCTTTCGCGCGCGCCCAGGCGTCCGTGTGCAGCGCGTCTTCGATCGTCGAGACCTCGACTGGGGTGTGCGCGTCCATGGTCCGGCGGATGGTTTCGGCGATGCCGAGGAAGCCGATCCGGCGGTCCAGGAAGGCATGCACGGCCACTTCATTGGCGGCGTTCATGGCGGCGGGCATCGTGCCCCCGACCCGCAGGGCGTCGTAACCGAGCTGGAGACAGGGGAACCGGTCATGATCGGGGTTGAAGAACGTGAGCGCGCCGATCTGGGCCAGGTTCAGAGACGGGAGGTCCAGCGGGACGCGCTCCGGATAGTTCATCGCATAGGCGATCGGGGTCCGCATGTCCGGAAGGCCGAGCTGGGCGATCACCGAGCGGTCCGCGTACTCGACGAGCGAGTGGATGATGCTCTCGCGGTGGACCACCACCTCGATCTTCGAAGCGGGGATGTCGAACAGCCACCGGGCCTCCACAACCTCCAGGCCCTTGTTCATTAGGGTCGCCGAGTCGATGGTGATCTTGTCGCCCATCTTCCAGTTCGGATGCTTGAGGGCCTGCTCGACTGTGACGTCGCGCAGTTGCTCCCGGGTCAGGTTCCAGAACGGGCCGCCCGAAGCGGTGAGGATGAGCCGGCGGATGTCCTGTACGCGGTGTCCTTCCATGGACTGGAACAGCGCGCTGTGCTCGCTGTCCACGGGGAAGATCCGGACGCCGCGCTTGCGGGCCTCCTCCTGCATGAGGCGCCCCGCCATCACCATCGGCTCTTTGTTCGCCAGGGCGATGAACTTGCCGGCCGTGATCGCCGCAATCGTGGGCATGAGCCCGGCGCCGCCGACGATGGCCGAGATGACAAGGTCAGCCTCCGCCAGCGTGGCAGTCTGCAGGAGCCCGTCCGTCCCGCTCAGGATCGTCGTCCTCAGACCCTTGCACCGCGCGCGCAGGCGCTCCGCGGCGGTTCGGTCCGCCATGGCGACGACGGCCGGGGAAAATGTCCGGACCTGCTCTTCGAGCTTGTCCACGTTGCCGTTGGCTGTGAGGCCGACCGCCTGGAACTTCTCAGGGAACTTGCCGATGATGTCCAGGGTGTTGGTGCCGATGGACCCGGTGGAACCCAGAATGACGATCCGCTTCATGCGCTGATTCCTCAGAAAGGTCGCATCGCGAGGAGGCCATAGTAGAGAACCGGAGTCGTAAAGATCAAGCTGTCCACGCGGTCCAGTATGCCTCCGTGACCGGGGATGATCCTGCCGGAATCCTTGACGCCGGCGCCGCGCTTCAAGGCGGATTCGCAGAGATCGCCGAGCGGTGCCGCGAGGCCGAGCAAGAGCCCCAACCAGAAGGTTTCGCTCATACTCAGTGACGCCAGGAACCACGCACGGCATGCGAACGCGGCCGCCACCGACCCGAGCAGGCCGCCGATCGCACCCTCCCAGGTCTTCTTCGGACTGATCACCGGCGCCAGGGGATGTCGCCCCAGCAGGGTGCCCACGTAATATGCGGCTGTATCGTTGGCCCACGTCACCAGGAAGAGGAAGAAGATCAGCAGCGGACCATTGGCAAGCCGGTCAATCAGGATCAGATGGCCGAGAAGCCACGCCACATAGAAAGCCCCGAACACAACGACAGCGGTGTCGAGAAGCCCGGTTTTGAGGTCGCGGCCCGAGAGCACGTGGCTCAGCAGAATCGCCATGACGATGAAGGTGATGGTCGCCGGCTCGGGCAGCAGGCCGGGGACTGCGAACCCAATGGTGATCAGGAGCCCGGAGAGAAGGCCAAGCCCCACGGGCGGGGAGAATCGGTGCGGGAAGTGCAAGCGATAGTACTCGTATTGGGCCAGGAGAATGCCGCTCGCGACGAAGATCGAGAAGGCGACCGGCGGCAGGAAACGTACCAGAAGGTAGAACAGCGGAAAAAAGACGAGGGCCGAGTAGACCCGCCGCGGATCCACTAAGCGGTCCTTTTACCGACCTGGTCGTCCGGGTGGTCGAGTTGATCGCGGGTCTGGCCGAAGCGCCGTTCGCGCCGCTGATAGTCGAGCAGGGCCAGCAGGGTCTCGCGCCGGCGGAAGTCCGGCCAGAGCGTGGGCGTGAAGTACATCTCCGTGTAGGCGAGTTGCCAGAGCAGGAAGTTACTGATGCGCGTCTCGCCGCTCGTTCGGATGAGAAGGTCCGGATCGGGGAGCCCGTGGGTGGAGAGATAGCCTTCCAAGAGGTCCTCGTCGATCTGACCCGGCTTGACGACGTCATTCTTCACGTCCTCGGCGAGCCGGCGGACGGCGTCCACGATTTCCGAGCGCCCGCCGTAGCTCAGCGCGACGGTCAGGTTGAGCGTGTCGAGGTGCGCGGTCGCCCGCTCCACTTTGCGCACCCACGCCAGCGCGGATTCGGGCAGGGCGTTGATGCGTCCGATGGCCCGGAAGCGGGCGCCCTGTTCGATGAGCGCTTCCATCTCCACCTGGAGGTAGTGCTGGAGCAGCGACATCAGCGCATTGATTTCGGACGCGGGCCGCCTCCAGTTTTCCTGCGAGAAGGCGTAGATCGTCAGCGCCTTGATGCCGAGGTCCCGGCAGAGCGTGATCATCTCCCGGACGGATTTGATCCCTTCGGTATGTCCCGCCATCCGGGGCAGCCCCCGCTGGGCGGCCCAGCGGCCGTTCCCATCCATGATGACGGCGATGTGCCGGGGCAGCAGGTCGGGGATCAACAGCGACTGCAAATCTGACTCCGACAGGTGTTCGAGCTCGGACGCGTCCAGCTTTGGCATGGGGGGAGTCTACCGAGAAGCCCTGACATTGTCAAACCAATCAGGCCTGTTGCATCACGCATCGGCGACACTGTCCTCCCTTCGTGAATTGTGCTATAACCCGTCGCGCTGACTCTTCAGGTGACCGTGAAATGGATGTGCTGAAAGACATGCAACGCGGCGGCCACGAGCAGGTCGTGTTCTGCCAGGACGACTCGGTGGGCCTGCACGCGATCATCGCGATCCACAGCACGGTCCTGGGTCCGGCCCTGGGCGGAGTCCGCATGTGGCCCTACGCCTCGTCGGAGGAGGCGTTGCAGGACGTCCTGCGGCTCGCGCAAGCCATGACCTATAAGGCCGCGGTGTCCGGGCTCCCGCTCGGCGGCGGGAAGGCCGTGATCATCGGCGATCCCCGGCGCATGAAGACCGAGGGACTGCTGCGGGCCTTCGGGCGGGCGGTCGAGGGCCTGAACGGGCGCTATCTCACCGCCGAAGACGTGGGCATGACCGTCGCGGATATGGAGATCGTCCGCAAGGAGACCAGGCACGTGACCGGCACGTCGGAGAAAAAAGGCGGCAGCGGCGATCCCTCCTATCCGACGGCGAAGGGCGTGCTCTACGCCATCGAGACCTGTCTCAAGGAAGTGTACGGGGACCCGTCCATGCGGAATCGCACGGTGGCCATTCAGGGCGTCGGGAAGGTCGGCTATCAGTTGGGAGAACTGCTGGCGACGGCCGGCGCCCGGCTCATCATTGCCGATACGAACCCCCAGCGGGCCATGCTGGCGCGACGCGAGTTCGAGGCCTGGCGGGTCGAGCCGGATGAAATATTACAATCGGAGTGCGATGTCCTCTCGCCGTGCGCGCTGGGCGGCGTGCTCAACCGCAAGACGATCCCCAAGCTGCGCTGTCGCGCGATCGCCGGCGCCGCCAACAATCAACTGGAAGACCCGTCCGACGCCAAGCGGCTCGAGGAGCGCGGCGTCCTCTACGCGCCGGACTACGTGGTCAACGCCGGCGGAATCATGAGCATCCTGGTCGGCCTCCAGGGTGCCCCCAAAGGCTATGACCGGGCCAAGGCCGAGCGGCTCGTCAGTCAGATCCCGGCGACGCTCCATGCGATCTTCAGGAAGGCGCGCGCGGAGGGTCTCACCACGGCCCAGGCCGCCGACGCGCTGGCGGAGGCCCGGCTCGAAGAGGCGAGAGCCAAGAAACAGGATGTAGGGGCACGGCGCGCCGTGCCCCGGCGTGCCGTGCCCCGACGAGGGCAATCCGGGCGAACGCGAGTCCGTCGGTAAGATCGCATCATGGGGCGAGCGGTCTTTGCGGCAGCCATGAGCCTGGTGCTCGCCGGGCTCGGGCATTTCGTTCTCGGCCTCCGGCGAGGCGTGTGGTTTGCCGTGCCGAGCGCGGTGCTCCTCTATCTCTCTTGGGCGAATCTCTGGGAATTCACTGACGTGGTCTTCCTGTCGCTGGGGATCGTCGCCGCCTTTGACGCCTTCTCGTTCGCCCGGCGCGGGCATGGCATCATCTGAGGACAAGACGCGCGGCCTGCTGATCGCCTATGACACGATCGCTGCGCCCGGCCAGCAGGTCACCCTGGTCGCCGATCTTCTGGAAGACGGCCTGCTCACGCATCCACCGCTCGGAGGAGAAGTGTTGCTCTTCAAGGAAGGGAATAAGCTCCTGGGGCGGGCGATGACCGGCGGAGACGGGCGTGCGCTGCTGTCCGTCGTGCCGCGGCGCGTTGGCGTAAGCACGGCGGCGGTCGGGCTGGCGGTGAGTCCGAGAGTCACGGCGTCCGAGGCGACAGCCAGGCTCTTTGTCTGGGACCGCCGGCGCGCGATTGTGCTCGTGTCCCTCACGGCGTTGGTCGTACGCTCGCGGTCCCCTGACCTGGAGATCCCCTTGCCTCGCTCCGGCGCTAAACGGCCTGCCCCCGAGGCCGGGGCTGTCCAGGCCCTGAAAGAGCTTGATCGGCGGGCTTACCTGCTCTATATGAGCGGGGGCGACCGGCTGGAGCTGCCTGAGCTACACGCATGGACGGACATGCACAGGCTGCCGCGTGGACCGATCATCCTGCTCAGACCGGGTCCGATGAGCTTGGCACGGGAGCTGGATCGCTGGAACCGAGAGGGATGGACGAACATCAGGGGAGGAATCGTTGAGACCGCTGAGGAGGCGAAGGCGCTGACGGACACCAAGCGGCAAGCTGTGGCGGCGCCGTCTGTCGCGTCCCAGGAGAAATGGCCAGAGAAGACCGTCAGGCCAAAAGATTGGTCTGAGGCAGCTAGACAATTCAGGTAATTGGATGAGAAAAGCTCATGCGACGGTTTCATTCTGAAGCAGTCGGTCTGGCAAGCGCGTTGCTGTTCGTGCTGGTGTTCTCTGCCTTCACCGGGCACTATGACGAAACGCCCCAGCCCTCCCAGCAGCTTGCCCATGAGACATCCGGAGTTGCCGGGCAATGGGAAGGGTCCCTTCCGGGTTTTTCGTGCTGCTGATCGGGTTCAGCGAGCTGCGCGGAGTGATGGGAGCCGCAGCGCTGGCCTGGTTGCGCTTCTGCTACCTGCCGCGATGCTGGCCGCCGGTGGGTACCTGATGGTCTGGAGCGACTACGACGCCTGGCCGATCGGGTCTCTCAGTTTTAGCCAGACCTTCTTCAGTGACGACTATGAAACGATCCAGCACAAACTGTATGCGATCCTGCTCCTCTGCGTGGGATTCGTGAAGGTGTTCAGGCGGATGGGACGTGCCAGGCATCCGGCGTGGGGAGCGCCGCTTCCGGTCTTGGCTCTTTTCGGGGGCCTCATGCTCTTTCTCCACAGTCACAGCGCTCACCCGTCAGCCGCCGCGATCGCGATCCACCACAGTGTGATGGGGACGACCGCGATTCTGGCCGGCATGTGCAAGCTGGCCGACAATCCTTTCCAGACGCTGGCACTGAGTGGGGACCGAGTCACGGGCGCCCGATCGAGCTGGGGGCTGGCCTGGTCGGCTCGCATCCTGCTCATCGGGGTCTTGTTACTGATCTACGCCGAGTAGCGGTTTCTCCACCCAACTGACGATCCGGGCCGAGAAGTGACGGGGAGTAAGTGGGGAGTAAGTGGGGTCAGAGTCCCTTTTCGAATCCCTGACTCGATAATGGGACTCTGACCCCACTTTTCCATTACAACTTTTCCATTAATCTTGCAATCGGTGCGATTCGCGGGTAGTATCATCATCTGTGCGAACTGGTATACTGAAATTGGCGGTGCAATATGGGCATATTTCCGGTGGGCCACATCGATGAACAGATGAAGCGTTTAGATGACCGGCTGAAACAGCAGTAGAAAAGGAGGGAAGATGGAAGGCAATGTGATGCGCTGGATTAAAGGGATTCTTCTTGCGTTAACTCTGCTGCTCTGGGGCTACATCGGGATCGAGATGACGGCCACCAAGCTAGATTGGCTACAGGCAGGGCTTGGTGCCATTCTCGCGTATTTTATATTGCAGCTTTATATCCTGGAATCCAAGGTCGACACCCTCTTAGAAAGGAAAGTCGCGAAGTAATTGGTAAGCATAAATGGGGTCAGAGTCCCTTTTCGAATCCCTGACTCGATAATGGGACTCTGACCTCACTTTCTTCACTTCCGTTTCTGCCGTCCTTTGAGGACGACTCTCGTGACCTCCCCGTATCTAATAGGGAGACGCCCTGAGGGACGTCCAAGAGCATCCGACCGGTAGTCACCGAGGCGCCGTGGACCAAAAGGCCGCGAGCTGTTTCTCGAAGCGTAGGCTACAAGGACCTCTAACACTCGGTTCGACCTGGCTGAACACGGCAGGATCCCGGCCGATCACCGCTGTCGTTTGATCAGACGGAAGCGCGTGCAGGTTGATCACGGTATCGAAGCAGTGCTGTCCGTTAACCGAGGCTGAAATATCGATGCGTGGGAACTCGCCTCCGCCTGCCATCAGCCCGCTGTCGAAGTGTGTCGGGCCGTCATCGCCCACATACAAGTCCAGACTGAGCTGCTGTTGCGCCGCGAATTCGCCCTCTACGCGATAGGTCCCAGCCCCGCGCACCGGAATGCCCGATGCGTCCGGATCCCTGGCAACCAGCCAATCCACGTTGACGACCGCAAACTCGGTGAACAGCGGGCCCTGTCGCAGGTCGACCAGGGCAAAGGTCCCGCTGAGGGGCTGCGGCGATCCGAGCGCGCAAAGGCAGGGAGAAAAACAGCCCTGCTGGAACGTGCTCTCGGGCACCAGCTTGTATGGGTGGATCTGGTCGGCGGGAACCGGCGAGGCGTCGACGAAGAACACGGTGTCGAAACACACTTGCCCGTGCATCGAGATGGTCACGCTGATCGCTGGAAACTTTTCCCCGCCAGGCACGAGCCCGCTGTCGAAGTGTTGAACCGGGTGGTCCCCGATCTTCAAATCGAGCGCGAGTTCCTGCTGCACGGCAAATTCGCAGCCGACCTTGTACGTGCCGGACCCGGTCACGCGCAGCTCATGATCGCCGGAGGCGACGATCCAGTTCACGTCGGTGACCGCGTACGTGTTGAACAGCCCATCGAATCCGGTGGGCGTGAGAACGAACGTCCCCCGGACACCGGTCTTCTGGAACATCGGACACATGCACGGCGCGAAGCAGCCGCGCTGGAAGTTACTGTCAGGGTTGAGCCGGTAAATCGTGGAGGCGTCCGAGGCCCCTTGCGCGAGGGCTGTGGGAACCCCGAGCCCCAACATCCCGACGACGACCGCCAGGAGCTGCATGG
>VBOO01000125.1 GCA_005877505.1 Nitrospirota bacterium | reverse complement strand
GCGCCGGCAAGGGGACGTGCGTGGGCGGACCGTTTCCTGGCAGCACGCTTCGGGTCATCCGGATCACCGACGAGGTGATTCCTGCCTGGGACGAACGGCTGGTCCTCCCACGCGGCGGGATCGGCGAGCTGGTCGTCAAAGGCTCGGTCATCACCCGCGAATATTTCCGGCGCGAACGGGAGACGGCGCTCGCGAAGATCAAGGACGGCGGCGCCTGGTGGCACCGCATGGGCGACGTCGGCTATCTCGACGAGCAAGGCCGGATCTGGTACTGCGGGCGCAAGGCGGACCGCGTGCAGACCGCCTCCGGGACACTGTTCACCGACCCCTGCGAGGCAATCTTCAACCAGCACCCTCACGTGTGTCGCTCGGCCCTCGTGGGAATCGGGCCTGCGGGGCACCAACGCCCGGTGATCGTCATCGAGCCGCAGCCGGGCAAGGTTCCCGCGACGACTGACGAGGCCACCCGATTCAGGGACGAACTGCTCCAGCTCGGCGCGGCATGTCCCGTCACCGCCGGGATCAGCACAGTGCTGTTCCACCGGGCCTTTCCGGTGGATGTACGCCATAACGTGAAGATATCGAGGGATAAACTCGCTGTATGGGCGGCGGCGCAGTTGTCATGAATCGCCCCCCCACCCTGACCCTCCCCCTCGGTAGGGGGAGGGAAAATAAGCTGGAGCGAAAAGGTGGGGGTGAGGGGGACACAGGATGAAGGCGTTGGTCACCGGCGGCGGGGGCTTTCTTGGCCGGCACATCGTGAAGAAGCTGCTGGCGCGAGGCGATAGAGTGCGCATCCTGGGACGCCGGTCCCATCCCGATCTGGAAGCAAGAGGCATCGAAATGGTCCGCGCCGACCTTCAGAATTCGGAAGCCGTCGAGCGCGCGTGCCTCGGGATGGACGCGGTCTTCCACGTCGCCGCGGTGACGGGCTACTGGGGCTCGTGGGACTCCTACTACGGCCCCAATGTCATCGGCGCACAGAACGTGCTCACTGGCTGCCGGAAAGCCGGCGTGCGGAAACTGATCTATACCAGCACACCGAGCGTCGTGTCGGCCCGCGGCAATCTGGAACACGTGGATGAGCGCATGCCCTATCAGGACAAGTTTGAGTGTCCCTATCCAGCCACAAAGGCCCAGGCCGAGCGGCTCGTCCTCAAGGCAAACGGCGTGGACGGGCTCCTCACGGTCTCCGTACGACCCCATTTGATCTTCGGGCCGGGGGACCCGCATCTGTTGCCACGCATCATCGAGCGGGGGCGGAACGGCCGGTTGATCCAGGTAGGAGACGGCACCAACAAAGTGGACATCGTCTATGTGGAGAACGCGGCCGACGCGCACCTGCTGGCCGCTGACCGGCTCGGCCAGTCCCCGATCGATGGCCACGCGTACTTCATCTCCCAGGGAGCGCCCGTGGTGCTTTGGGTCTGGATCAACATGATCCTCGAACGGTTGGGCCTCCCGAGGGTCCGTCGGAAGATGTCCTACCGCACGGCCAGGACTGTTGGAGCCGTCCTGGAAATAGTCTATACTGTGTTCCAGCTAGGGGGGGAGCCTCGGATGACCCGGTTTCTGGCCGACCAGTTGGCTACCCCGCATTACTTCGATATTTCCAAGGCCCGTAGGGAGCTCGGATACGAGCCGCGCATCAGCACCGAAGAAGGGCTGGATCGAACGTTGAAGGCATTCCAAATTGATTCCCTCTCCCCTGGCGGGAGAGGGTCAGGGTGAGGGGGAATCTTCTGAACGACCACCGCCGTATCGTCATCACCGGCGTCGGGCTCACGTCGCCCAACGGCAACACCCTCGCCGAGTACAGGGCGAATCTTCTCAAGGGGGTCTCCGGCGTCGTCTGGTTCGAGACCCGCTACATGGGCAAGGTGCTCGCGGGCGTCTGCACCTACGACCCCCTCAAGTACCAGATGAAGAAGGAGGTCCGTCGAGGCACCAGGGCCGGCTCCATCTCGATCTACTGTTGCCAGGAAGCGGTGGCGGACGCGGCGCTCGACTTCCACGCCCTCGACAAGAACCGTGTCGGGGTCTATCTGGGCATCACCGAGCACGGCAACGTGGAGACTGAGAACGAGATCTACAACCTCAGCCGCTTCAACTACGACACCAAGTTCTGGTCCCACCATCACAATCCCCGCACGGTCGCGAATTCTCCAGCGGGCGAGGTCACGCTGAACATGGCAATCACCGGGCCCCACTACACAATCGGCGCCGCCTGCGCTGCGGGGAACGCTGGCGTGATCCAGGGCGTTCAGATGCTGCTGCTGGACGAGGTGGACGTGGCCCTGGCGGGCGGGGTTTCAGAGAGCATCCACACGTTCGGCATCTTCGCCAGTTTTGCGAGTCAGGGCGCACTGGCGAGCCACCCCGATCCGACGAAGGCTTCGCGGCCCTTCGACCGGGACCGGAACGGCATCGTGTGCTCGGAAGGCGGCTGTGTCTTCGTGCTCGAACGCTTGGAGCACGCGGAAGCCCGCGGCGCCCGGATCTACGGGGAGATCGCAGGCTACCACATGAACTCCGACGCCTCGGACTTCGTGCTCCCCAACGCCCAGCGCCACGTCGAGTGCATGCAGGCGGCGCTCAAACGGGCGGGGATCGCCTCGCAGGACATCGACATCGTCAGCACGCATGCGACGGCGACCCCCCTGGGAGACATCCAGGAGTGCCAGGCGCTGCGCACGGTGTTTGCCGACTGCCCCAAGACGCACTTCAACAACACAAAGAGCTTTATCGGCCACGCCATGGGGGCTGCCGGTGCGCTCGAATTGGCCGGAAATCTGCCGGCGTTCGAGGACGGCATCGTTCACCCTACCATCAACGTGGATCACCTGGACCCCCAGTGCGAGATTCCGAACCTGGTGCTGAACACCCCGAAAAAACTGCCCAGGGTGGACTATATCCTGAACAATTCGTCAGGCATGCTGGGCATCAACTCGGTAGTTATTGTAAATCGCGTGTGATTCGTGTATTTTTCTCTCGCCAACTGCGAGCAGCCCACCTCGGGGAAGTCTCGATATGACGAACGACCAGATCAGGCAAGCCATTCTCCAGATTATCAGCGTGATCGCGCCCGATGAGGACCTCACTCACGTGAAGAGCGACGTGCCTCTCCGAGACCAGCTCGAACTGGACTCGATGGACTTCCTGGACATCGTGATGGAGCTGCGCAAGCGGTACGGCGTCGAAGTGCCGGAAGCCGACTACGGCCAGTTGGCCAGCCTGGACAGTTGCGCGGCCTACCTCGCGCCCAAGCTCAAAGACAAGTAACCGGGCCTTTGAGAGCCCCCAGCCGGACTGAGATACCGTTCCCCTCGGACGACCGTGACCGAGAGGGTCGCCATGCCACCGACTCACTATGACGTCATCATCATCGGCGCGGGCATGTCGGGCCTGGCAGCCGCGATCCGACTGGCCTACTTCGATAAGCACGTGCTGGTGCTGGAGCGCCACTACGCGGCCGGCGGCCTGAACTCTTTCTACGCGCTGGGCGGCTATCAGTTCGACGTCGGCCTGCACGCCATGACCAACTACGTGCCGCCGGGAACGCGCGGCGCCCCTCTTATGAAGATCTGCCGCCAATTGCGGCTCAAGCCTGAGGACTTTGCCTTAGTGCCCCAGTACCAGTCCGAGATCCGGTTCCCAGGCATCACGCTCCGCTTCAACAACGACTTCGAGTTCTTCATCCAGGAGGTCATCGAGCACTTCCCTGCCCAGAAGGACAAGTTCCGCCGTCTCGTGCGCTGCATCCAGGAGTACGACGAGCTCGACCTCGAAGCGAAGCCCATGTCCGGCCGGCAGATCGTCTCCAGCTTCCTGACCGATCCCTTACTGATCGACATGCTCTTCTGCCCGCTCATGATTTACGGCAACGCGGAAGAGCGCGACATGGAATTCGGCCAGTTCGTCGTGATGTTCAAGAGCATCTTCTGCGAGGGACTCGCCCGGCCCCGTGAAGGGGTCCGGCGCATCATCAACGTCTTGCGCCGGAAGGTGCGGGAGGTCGGCGGCGCCGTCCGCATGAGGTGCGGGGTGAAGGCCCTGCACGTCGAGGGCGGGCGCGTCCGCTCCGTGGAGCTGGACAACGGCGAGACGCTCACGGCCGACACCATTCTCTCCTCCGCCGGCTACGTCGAGACCCTGCGGCTCTGCGACGACGGCGACGCGGAGCAGCTCGCCCCGCTCGCAGGACGACTGTCGTTCGTGGAGATCATCTCCATCCTGGACGCGCCGATGGGAACGCTCGGGCACAACACCACGATCGTGTTCTATAACACCGAGAAGGACTTCCATTACGAGGTGCCCAAGGACCTCGTGGACCCGCGGAGCGGCGTGATTTGCTGTCCCGACAACTTTCTCTACGACAAGCCTCTTCCCAAGAGCGTGATCCGCATGACCTGCCTGGCCAACTTCGACGGCTGGAGCACGCTCCCGGAGGCGGAGTACATGGCGGCCAAGGCGGAATGGCTTCCGAGGATCCACAGGGAAGTGCTACAATTCGTCCCTGATTTCAGGGACCACATCGTGTTCACGGACTTCTTCACGCCCCGGACCATCAAGTACTGGACCGGCCACCTGAACGGGGCGGTGTACGGCATGCCGAACAAACGCAAGACGGGACGCACGCACCTGGAGAACCTATTCATCTGCGGGAACGACCAGGGCTTCCTGGGAATCGTGGGCGCGACGCTGAGCGGCATCTCGATGGCCAACCTCCATGTGCTGAAGAAATGAACCCTCACCCTAACCCTCTCCCCTCAAGGGCGAGGGGAAAAGTGGAATAGATGGCGCAAGACTGGCTCAGAGACGTCAAGCCCGAATACGACGTGATCGTCATCGGCTCGGGGCTCGCCGGCCTGACCGCCGCCAACCGGTTGGCGACCTGCGACTATTCGGTCCTGCTGCTGGAGCACCACTACAACTTTGGCGGCATGGCGACGTGGTTCAAGCGGAAAGGCGGGCACATCTTCGACATCTCCCTCCATGGCTTCCCGATTGGCATGGTCAAGACCTGCCGCAAGTACTGGACGGCCGACATCGCGGAGTCCGTCGTCCAGCTCAAAGGCATCCGCTTCGACAACCCCCAGTTCTCCTTTACGACGACGTTCGACAGGGCCGACTTCACCGACAAGCTGGTGAATCACTTCAAGATCCCGTTGGAGAGGGTCGAGGAGTTCTTCAAGTTCACCCGCGGCATGAACTTCTTCGACGACCAGAAGCTGACGACCCGCGAGCTCTTCGAGCGCTACTTCCCCGGCCGCCTCGACGTATGGCGCCTGCTGATGGAGCCGATCGCCTACGCCAACGGCTCCACGCTCGACGACCCCGCCATCACCTTTGGGATCGTCTTCTCCAATTTCATGAGCAAGGGGGTCTACACCTTCCAGGGCGGCACGGACAAACTCATCATGAAGATGAAGGCGACGCTCAAAGCCAACAAGGTGGATCTCCGCCATCATGCGCTGGTGGAGAAGGTGCTGGTCGAGAAGGGCCGGGTGAGCGGCGTGATCTGCAACGGCCGGACGATCCGCGCCAAGGCCGTGCTCTCGAACGCCAACCTCAAATCCACCATCCACAAGCTGGTGGGGGACGAACACTTCGATCCGGACTTCCTCCAAGAGGCCGCCGCGGTCCGCCTCAACAGCAGCAGTTGCCAGGTGTACATGGGCATCCGCAAGGGCGAGTCCATCCCCTTCATCGGGGACCTGTTCTTCACCTCGACCCACCCGGTGTTCGACTCAGAAGCCTTGAACGCCATGGATGCGACGAGCCGCACCTACTCCTTCTACTATCCGGACACCCGGCCGGGGTCCGACCGCTACTCGATCGTCTGCTCGACCAACGCCAACTATGAGGATTGGATCAAGCTGTCGGAGGAAGATTACAAGCGCGCCAAGGAAGCGCTCATCAAAGGCGTGCTGGAGACCCTCGAGAAATATCTCCCCGGTGTCACCTCCAAGATCGCCCATCTGGAAGCGTCCACCCCGCGGACCTTCGAGTACTACACCCGCCACGTGGCGGGCGCGTCGTTCGGCACCAAGTTCGAGGGCTTGAAAGTCAGCCAGAACCTGCCCAAGCAGATCGGCGGGCTCTTTCACGCGGGTTCCGTCGGCATCATCATGTCCGGCTGGCTGGGCGCCGTCAATTACGGGGTCATCGTGGCAAACGAGATGGATAAGTACCTGGCGCAAGGGTCATCGCCGTCAGCCGA
>VBOO01000124.1 GCA_005877505.1 Nitrospirota bacterium | reverse complement strand
GAGCCTGTTCATCGGCATAGTCATCATGAGCCTTTTTTCGAACACCGACGGAAACACTCCGCATGTTCGCCTCCAAAGCCTGATGGACCTGGCTTAAAGAATTCGCACCAAGAAAGCGGGACAGATTTATTTTTCATGAGAGAAGCTCCACTCTTTGTCGAGCGAGCGAAAAAATAAATCTGTCCCGCTTTCTGTGGATTGCTGCGAATAAGGAAGGATCAGGACAAAATGGATTGATTGGTAAGAGTAGGGGCACGGCGCGCCGTGCCCCTACATCCGGTCGGGCGCAACGTCCGTTTCGACCAGGCCCAGCGTGTACAGGTGGTAGTACAGGCCTTTCTTCTCGAGCAGGGCGGCGTGCGTGCCGTCCTCGACGAGCCGCCCTCTGTCCAGCACCAGGATCCGATCGGCCTTCTGAATCGTGCTGAGCCGGTGGGCGATCACGAAGGTCGTCCGTCCGCTCATCAGGCGGTCCAGCGCGTCCTGCACCAGGAGCTCCGACTCGGTGTCCAGCGACGAGGTGGCCTCGTCCAAGATGAGGATCCGCGGGTTCTTCAGCACGGCCCGCGCGATGGCGATCCGCTGACGCTGCCCCCCCGAGAGATTGACCCCTTTTTCACCGACCAGCGTGTCGTAGCCGTCCGGAAAGGCGGTGATAAAGTCGTGCGCGTTCGCCGCGCGGGCGGCCGCAAGAATCTCCTCATCGCTGGCGGAGACCCGGCCGTAGCGGATGTTGTCCCGGATGGTCCCGCCGAAGAGGTGCATCTCCTGCGGCACCAGCGCGATCTGCCGGTAGAGGCTCTGCATGGTGACGGACTTGAGGTCATAGCCGTCGATGGTGACGACGCCCGCTACCGGGTCGTAGAACCGGTGGATGAGGTTGATCAAGGTGGTCTTCCCGGAGCCCGACGGTCCCACGACCGCGACCACTTCCCCTGGCTGGATGGTAAACGTGATGTCCACCAGCACGGTCGTGTGCCCGTCGTAGGAGAAGCGGACGCCCTCCATCGCGACGGTGCCCCGCACGGGCGGTAACGGCCGGGCGTCGGGCGCGTCGGCCACATCGGGGCGAGTGTCCAGGATCTCGAACACGCGCGCGAGCGCGCCCTGGGCTTCCTTGACGTGGGAGAAGAGGCGCGCGAAGGTCCCGAATGGTCCGATCAGCAGGCCGGCATAGAGCACGAATGCGATCAGGTCCCCCGGGCTCATCGTTCCGCGGATGACTTGCGACCCGCCGTACCAGAGCACCGCCGCCGCGGCGGCGAAGGTGGCGAAGGTGATCGTCGGCACGAAGACCGCCATGATCCGCGCCCGCCTGAGGACAATGTCCAGGGTCCGGCGGACCTGGGCGACGAACCGGGCCCGCTCATAGTCTTCCCGCACGAAGGACTTGACGATCCGGATGCCGGAGAGCACTTCCTCCAGAATCGTCGAGGCGCGCGCGGTCTCGTCCTGGATGCCGGTGGACAGCGCCTTGAGCCGCCGGCCGAAGAAGCGGGCGACCAGCACGAGAGCCGGAAGCAGGAGCAGAATCAGCAGGCACAACCGCCAGTTCATGACGAACAGGATGGTGAGCCCGCCGAGCAGCGTCACGATCTGCTTCGCGAGGTCGATCGGGACCTCCGTCAGCGCGGTCTGCAGCGCGCCCACGTCGTTCATGAGCCGCGAGATCAGCTCGCCGGTCCGCCGTCGCGCGAAAAAGCCCAGGGAGAGGCTCTGCAGATGGTTGAAGAGGTGCGTCCGGAAGTCGGCCATGATGCGCTGGCCGGTTGAGGCCGTTAGGTAGCTGTGGCCCATGATGAGGAGCCCCTGGACGAGGAACAGCATGCCCAGTTCGGCGATGGCGGTGTTCAGCGCGGCGGCGTCCCGCTGGACGAGGACCGTGTCCACCAGCCGCCGGATGACCCACAGCATGCTGAGGTTGACGCCGGCGGCGCCCATGACGAGCAGCGCGGCCGCGGCCATGCGATGACGGTACGGTCGGAGATAGGGCAAGAACCGACCGAACGGGGCTAGGCGGGACATGGGGGTGGGTGCCGGTCGAACGCCCCTTCGCCGTCAGGCGAGGCTGATCGACTCGATCTGATGCTTATTGAGGCAGACGAACTCCACTTGGTCCTTGGAGTTGTCGATCCTGACGTCGGTCAGATTCAGGAACATGAACTTGTCATCGTTGAAGTAATCGGACACCCGGTTGCGCATGGCCGGCAGAAGGATATCCCCGATGTAGGTTGAATGGACGGTCCGGACTTTGATGCGGACCTTCTTGCCCTCAGTTGGCATGACCGTGCCTCCTTGCGACGGACGCGCCGCTTAGGACCGGCGGCGCGCGAATTTCATGCGCCGGCGGAGCTTCCGGTGCTTGTGCTTCCGCATCTTCTTTCGGCGCTTCTTGACGACACTCGACACGACAAGCTCCTTGTAGCTTCCAGCAATCTACCTAAATCCGGTCGGCGATATCAAGCAGGGAATTCCGGATGCCGCCGTGATCGCGGGGTGAGCCTAGGCGATTAGTGCCGCCTTGTCAAGAATGTGGCGGATCGTACGGGTGTATAATCCCGGCATGATCGCGTGGATCATCTGTCGCGCTCGGCCGCTCGCCTGCTGGACCGTCCTTGGTCTGATCGGGCTGGGGGCGACGGCCTGCTCCAAAGCCAGCACCATCAACCCGGACGATGCGGCCCGTGTCCGGACGATCGACGCGACGGTGGAGCAGATCCGGCGGGCGTATGCAGGCAAGGACGCGAACACCTTCCATAACTTGTTCATGCCGCTCGACAGCCTCCACAAGATGGAGGAGGAGATCCAACGCGACTTCACAGTCTATGATCGGATCACCCTGGACCTCACTATCGACCGGGTGATGGTGGACGGGGCCGACGTGGCCGTCTATTTCCACTGGCTCGGGCAGTGGCAGCGCGCGACCGATGAGCAGCCGCTCAGGGAGCGAGGCCATGCCATCCTCCGGCTGGTTGGCCATCAGACTCTCACCGTGAGCGGCGTGGACGGGGACCCGCCCTTCGGCATGGCCAGTCGCAGGATTCAGAGCGAACGACCGGCGGGGCGCTAGGATGCCGCGAACCCGCCCCCCCACGCCGACCCTGCCGGCCGCCGATTTCCTCGTCATCGGAAGCGGCGTCGCGGGATTGCGGGCGGCCATCGGCTTGAACCGGGCCGGCCGCGTCCTCGTGTTGACGAAGGGCAGTCCTGCCGAAGGCAGTTCCATCTATGCGCAGGGCGGCGTGGCGGTGGCCCCCGAGGAGGACGATATCGCCCTGCACCGCGACGACACCGTGCGCGCGGGGAAAGGGCTGTGCCGGCCGGAGGCCGTGCAGGTGCTGGTCGAGGAAGGCCCGGCGCGGGTTCAAGAACTGATCCGGTGGGGCGCCCGCTTCGATCGCGCGGGGGACGGCTACGCCCTGGCCCGCGAGGCCGCGCACAGCCGGCATCGGATCCTGCGGGCCGGCGGGGACGCGACCGGCACCGAAATGGTGCGCGTGCTCCTGGAGAGGGCTCGCTCCCTGCCGCAGATCGCGTGGCGGGACCACCACTTCACCATCGATCTGCTGCTCGATCCGCACGGGCGCTGTGTGGGCGCGCTCGTGTTGGACGAATCCTCCGGGGCGGTGAAACAGGTCAGGGCGAAGGCCGTGGTGCTGGCCACGGGCGGGGCGGGGCAGATCTATGCCCGGACCACCAATCCGCCCGTCGCCACCGGCGACGGGATCGCGATGGCCTATCGGGCCGGAGCGCTCGTGGAGGACATGGAGTTCGTCCAGTTCCATCCGACGGCCCTGTACCTGCCGGCGACGCCCCAGTTGTTGCTCACGGAGGCCATGCGCGGGGAGGGAGCCGTTCTCCGCAACATCAAGGGCGAGGTCTTCATGAAGCGGTACCACGAGATGGCCGAGATGGCTCCGCGCGATATCGTGTCCCGCGCGATCTGGAACGAGATGGTGGCGACGTCCGCCCGCCATGTCTACCTGGACGTGACCCACCTCGATCCTGGCTTCATCCGGTCACGGTTCCCGACGATTTACGCGACCTGCCTGCGTTACGACGTGGACATCACCGAGGAGATGGTCCCGGTCTGTCCGAGCGCGCATTTCATGATGGGCGGGGTGTGGACGGACACGCGAGGAGCCACGAGTGTGCCGGGCCTGTTCGCCGCCGGAGAGGTGGCCTGCGCGGGGGTGCACGGCGCGAACCGCCTCGCCAGCAATTCGCTGCTGGAAGGGTTGGTCTTCGGCGCCCGAGCGGCCGAGGCTGCGGCCGAGTACGCCGGTCATCTGCGCCCCGAGCGCGGGGCCTCTTTCGAGCGGGACCTAGCGGTCGGCGAGGCGGAGGATGGTCGCGGCGATCACCTGGACATGGAGAAGCTGCTTAACTCGCTGCGGCGGTTGATGTGGGAGCAGGTCGGCATCATCCGGAGCGGGCAGCGGCTGCTCTCCGCTCTCACGCAACTGGAGAAATGGGAGGAGCGGCTCAGAGACCCCTGCCGGACGCGCAGGGAGCTGGAGGTCCGGAACATGGTCACCGTGGGCCGACTGGTCACGACGGCAGCGCTGCAACGCGAGCATAGTCTGGGGGCGCATTTCCGCTCCGACCATCCTGAGGAGTTTGGAAGCGGGTGGGAGCGCCACATCCACCTGCAGGCGAACGCGTCCGCTCGCGCGCCGGTCGGGGGAGCCGGCGTGACCGAGTAGGGGGGCGGACGCCTAGTTCGGGCTGAGATAGTTGACGAAGCGCCGCGTCACGCTCCGTCCTCCATCCCGCGTGAAGCCTCGGTAGAAATGGATGACCTTGCGAACGTATTGCTGGGTTTCGCTGGTCCGCGGGATCCGGCTCTCGCGCGACACGCGGGTTTCCCCCGCGTTGTAGGCCGCCAAGGCCAGTTCCAGGTTTCCTCCGAAGCGGTCCAGCAGGTAGCGAAGATGACGGACTCCGCCGTCGATGTTCTGCTCGGGGTCATAGGGATTCGCCACGTTCAAGGACCACGCAGTCTCCGGCATCAACTGCATCAACCCCATGGCGCCCTTGGGCGAGAGGGCGTAGGGATCGTACGCCGATTCGGCCCAGATCACGGCACGAACCAGCGCCGGGTGCAGGCGGTGCTCCAGCGAGGCCTGTGTGATCGTCCGGTGCAGGGCGGGCGAGAGCCGGGTTGGTGCGGGACGAGAAAACGTCCGCGGGCCCCGAATCTGGGTGTAGCGGGGGCTCGTCGGGACATTGGTGAAGTGGAGCCCCCCGTCCCTGTCCACGTATTGATAGATCGCGTCGCCAGCACGCGGTGCGCTGGTCTCGCTGAGCGGCGCAGAGAGCGCCGTGACTGGTTGGCCGGGCACGGCAGAGGAACCACTGCTCTGCACGCGGACGTCCGCGCGGACGGTTCGATATCGAGGATCATTGGGGACGTTGGAGAAGTGTACGACGCCGTCCGGATCCTTATATTGATAGATGGCTTCCCCCCTGACGTCTTGCGAAGCAACGGTCAGGACCAACAGACAGGCCAGGCTACCAGCCTGCCCATACGTGGAGAGGTTCGTCAACATGGCACTCACGATAGGCGCCCTCTTCTGACCTGTCAACGGCGCGTCGAACTTGTCATGAACATTCTCATTCGTGAAACCGGGAGATAGTCGAGCGTTTTGACGAGCTTATCGATTTTTTGCCCGAAACGAGTGAATCATCGGAGCGCTTCGGTTAGAATAGCAGCTTCCAACCGGGAGACCGGATCCGCTGGCTAACGGTCCTATGTGGGTTGAACTCATCACCATCGCCGTCCTCATCCTCCTGAACGGCTTCTTTGCCTGCGCCGAGTTGGCCATCGTCAATACGCGGAGAAGTCGGATCAAGCAACTCGTCGAGGGAAAGAACGCCCGGGCTCGTCTCATCCAGGGCTTTCAGGAGGACTCCGAGCGTTTCCTGGCGACCACCCAGATCGGCATCACGGTCGCGGGCGCCGCGGCGGCCGCCATTGGCGGCGTGGTCGCGATCGACCACTTGAAGCCGATCTTCGACGCGATCCCCGTCGTGTTGGTTCAAACTTTGGCCGAACCGATTTCGGTTGGGATCGTCGTGCTCATCATCTCCTACTTCTCGCTCGTGCTCGGTGAGCTCGTCCCCAAGATCCTGGCGCTCAACAACCCCGAGCGCCTGGCGCTGTTGGCGGCGCGTCCCTTGGAATGGTTCGCCCGAGTGGCTGCCTGGGGCATTCGCCCGCTGGCCTTGTCCAGCCGCACCATTCTCCGGCTGCTCGGCAAAGCGGCTCAGGGCGAAAAGGTCTTCATCTCCGCGGAAGAGATCATCCTGCTGATGCAGGAAGGCCGCGAGAAGGGCGTCTTCAACAAAACCGAGCAGGAGTTGATCAGCAGCGTGTTTGAGTTCACCGACATGTCGGTGAAGGAGGTGATGATCCCGCGTCCGAAGATGTGCGCCATCGCGATTGATATGCCGAGGGCGGATCTGTTGAGGTACATCGACGAGAACAAGTTCTCCCGCTACCCGGTGTACGGGAAGGGCCTCAACGAGTTGCTCGGCATCCTCTACCTGAAAGACCTCCTGAGTCACGTCGCGGCGGGCAAGCCGGTGAACCTCAAGGATTTGCTCCATCCCGTCTACTACGTTCCCGAAGCCATGAAGGTCAGCGTGCTGCTGAAGGAGATGCAGCGCCGCCGCATCCATATGGCGATCGTGGTCAACGAGTACGGCAGCGTCGAAGGACTGGTGACGCTGGAGGACCTGATCGAGGAGATCGTCGGCGAGATCCAGGACGAGTACGACAGTGAAGAGAAGCCGGTGGAACGCCTCAAGGACGGCGCGATCCTGGTTGACGCCTCCATGCCGGTCAAGGACCTCGTGTCGGAGTACGGACTGCAGATCCCCCAGTTGCCGGACTACGAGACGCTCGGCGGGTTCATCACCTATCAGATCCAGGGGCTCCCGCGAGGCGGCGAGGTGTTCTACCACGGGGACTACAAGTTCACCGTGGTGGATCTTGGGGAACGGCGCGTGTCCAAGGTCAAGGTCGAGCGGATCGCCGACCGGTCAACGTCCGGCAAGGAGCCGGTCAAGACTGTCCCGAAATGAGGCGTGCAGCCGGCGGGTGATCTCGCCCGGACGGCCGTCTCCGATCCTCTGTCCATCCACCTGCGTGACCGGGAGCACCTCCACGGTCGTATTAGTGAGAAAGCACTCGTCCGCGATGGCGAGGTCAGCCGCGGTCAGTCGCGTCTCTTCCGCGGGGATCTTCAGTTCGCGCGCCAGTTGTAACACCAGGTTGCGGGTGATGCCGGCCAGGATGCCGCAGTCCTGAGCCGGCGTCAGCAGGCGGCCTCCAAGGGACACGAACACATTGCTGGTGGTCCCTTCCGTCAGCTCCCCATGCTGATTCAGCAACAAGGCTTCGAAAGCTCCGAGCGCCGTCGCCTCCATCTTCGCCAGAATGTTGTTGAGGTAGTTCAGGGACTTGACCTGCGGCGGCAGGGCTTCCGGCAAGTTTCGCCTGGTCTGGACGACGGCCACCGACACCCCGTCCGTGTAGAACGATTCAGGATACGGTTCAAAGGGGTTGGCGATGACCACGAACGTGGGACTCCGACAGAGGGCCGGTTCCAGTCCGATCTCACCGGGACCACGCGAGACCGTGATCCGGAGATAGGCCTCCGTCAACTGGTTCTTCTCGAGCGATTCTGCGACGACGGCAGACAACCGGCTGCGCTTGACCGGCATGGGGATCTGAAGGCGGGCCGCCGATTTTTCCAGGCGCGCAAGGTGTTCGTTCAACATGAAGGCCTTGCCGCGATAGGCCCGCAGCGTCTCGAAGACGCCGTCGCCGTAGAGGAAGCCGTGATCGAAGACCGAAATCCGCGCCTCCTCCTTCGGCACGAACCGGTCGTTCAGATAAATCCACATCTGTGTCAGCCCCCCTCCCTCACCCTCCCCCTCATGACCCATTGCAACGGTAAGAGCAATGGGTGCCCCGGAGGGGTGGGTGGGGGTGGCTCCTCCTTCATGATTCTCTTAGCGCCTTGAGCAAGGCTTCGGCCTTGTACAGGGTCTCCTGGTATTCACGCGCGG
Organism: Nitrospirota bacterium; assembly: GCA_005877505.1. Lineage (GTDB taxonomy): Bacteria > Nitrospirota > Nitrospiria > Nitrospirales > NS-4 > NS-12. The sequence goes on along the minus strand of VBOO01000124.1, from coordinate 1,826 downwards.
GGTCGGAGTCCGCGACGATGCCGGCGCCCACTTGGAGGTCGGCGCGCCCGCCCGCGATGACCAGAGTCCGAATGATGATGTTCAGGTCCAGGTCCCCGCTCGGGCTGAGATACCCGATGGAGCCGGTGTAGGGCCCGCGGCGGACCGGCTCCAGCTCGTCGATGATCTCCATGCAGCGGACCTTGGGCACGCCCGTGACGGTTCCCCCCGGGAAGACCGCGCGGAGCACGTCCAGCGCGTCCTTGCCGGGCGCGAGCCGGCCGCGGATGTTGGTCACGATGTGGCTCACATGCGAATAGCGCTCGACGACCATGAACTCGTCCACGCGGACGCTCCCGTACACACAGACGCGTCCCAGGTCGTTACGCTCCAGATCCACGAGCATGATATGCTCGGCGCGCTCTTTCGGGCTCATCAGCAGGTCTTCGATCAGGAGGCGATCCTCGTCCGCGGAGGCGCCGCGCGGGCGAGTGCCGGCGATCGGCCGGGTCTCCACCTCGGTCCCGCTGACCCGCACGAGCCGTTCCGGCGAGCAACTGACCAGCGTGACGTCCGGCAGGTCGAGCAAGGCGGCGAACGGCGCGGGATTGATCTCGCGCAGGCGGCGGTAGATGGAGCGCGGCGACCGCCCGCCCACATCGACGGCAAAGCGATGGGACAGATTGGCTTGATAGATGTCCCCGGCTGCGATGTAGTCGAGGCACCGTCGCACCCGATCCGTATACTCATGGTCTGACATGCCGGGCGTCACGTGCGGTGGACCATGCGGGCTCGTGTCGGGCAGGACGGGCGGCATTCCGGTCAGCCGGGTCTCGAGCGCCGTCAGCCGAGCCTGTCCTTCTTCATAGAGGTCCTCACGCGACTCCTTGATGAAACGCTCCCCGAAAGGGCAGAAGATGAGCCACAGCTCTTGCCGGTGATGGTCCGCGACCGCCACGAGGTCGAAGAAGGCCAGCTCCAGATCGGGGAGACCCATGGTGTCTGGCGGAGGGAAGGGGAGACGCTCAAACCAGCGGGCCACGTCATAGCTGAAATAGCCGACGACCCCCCCATAGAATGGAGGAAATCCCGGGGGGCGTGGGACGGCCATGCGAGTGAGCAGACCCCGAAGGGCCGCCAGTGGATCCCCGGCACGGTCGATCCAGTCTTCCCCTCGCGCGCACCAGCCAACGCGTGACCCGGTGCAGCGAAACAGGAACGCGGGATCGGCGCCGATGAATGAGTACCGCTGTCCGGGTGGGGGTCCACCAGGTGCCTGGCCGCTCTCCAGCAGCACGGGGCAGCGCGTGTCCCCGGCCAGGCGCTGGTAGAGCTCGAACGTCGAGCAGGCCGGAAGCGCCAGGACGGTCGCCAGCGGGATGGGCGGGGAGGCCTTCAGAAAGGATTCGCGTGCTGTTCGAAACATCGCGGGGAGCCCTCGTGGGCGGCATCTTAGCGTACCTGTCACGGTCCCAGCAAGGCATCCGGCAACCTTGACTTACTTCAGCGATTCTGTTTAGATGGCGCCCGATTTTGACCGGAGCAATTTGAACGCCGCTCACGACCCGTTGCTGGTGACCCGTTGCAATTGAAGAGCAACTGGTACCCCGAGCAACGGGTGCCCCGACTTCGCGGCTATCTTAACGCTGCTCGGCCGAGACCTCGCAGCTACGGAGGCGCGGAGCGCGAAGCCGCAGGCGCTGGGTTTCATGGTTGATCAGCCCGATGCGTTCCGGAAAGGCCTCGCGATCGCCGCGCGCATCGGCGTCGAGCTGGTAGCCGCCCTGATCGTGGGCGGCGGCTTGGGATACCTGGCCGACGCGTACTTCAGTCCCGCACCAGTAGGG
>VBOO01000123.1 GCA_005877505.1 Nitrospirota bacterium | reverse complement strand
TGATAAATACAGCGCAGAATATCCACCGATCTCAGAGAGAGAATTTTTTATGAAAGTTGTGGACCCGAAGATGAACGTAAGCTTTACAGGCCAGAGTTGGGCTAGGGTTACGATAAGCTCGCCACTTCCACAACATTATCCAAGGGAATGGCTTTTCCATAGAACAAACGGGAAATGGAGGCTCAGTAGCGGTTTCATCAGTAGAGGATGTTCTTGCGGTTAGTGGGCACTGAGAAATGGGGTCAGACTCGATTTCACAAAAATCTCCCTTCACATAGGGCACCCCCTGGCTTGCCGTCTGCGTCATGTAGCGAAAATCGAGTCTGACCCCATTTCTTATTCTGTTTTACAACACGACCGGGACCGCCTTCCCCAGACGGAGGAAAATCATCTTGAACCCGGCAGGTTGGTGACCCAACGCGTGGCGGACGGCCTCCGTGTAGATCCGGGCTTGTTCCCTGTAGGCCTCGACCCGTTCCGTCGCCTCAGCCTCGGTAATGCGGTCTGTCTTGTAGTCCGCCAGCCACACCTTGCCGTCCGTCCTATAAATGAGGTCGATGCGACCTTCCATTAAAGCGGGAGGGGACCCCACGAAACGTGCCCCTCCCGTACCCATTTTCTCCCCGTCATCACGCCACGGCATTAAGAACGGAACTTCGCGGCCAAGAATCGTGGCTTCAGTCAATTCGGCGTAGGCGTCGGAGCGCGTATAGGCCCGGAGTACCTCACGGGCCTCGGTGAGAATCTCGTCACGATTCCCTTGGAACTCGACCGGGAGCCAGCGTGCGATGTGCTGATCTAATTGTTCAAGCATCACTTGAACTGCATCGCGATAACTCCAGTTCTCCAGCGCCTTATGGACAAGGCTGCCGATGGCGGCCGACGTGGCCAATTCCCTGACCTTCGTAGGGGCGCACGGCGGTGCGCCCGCCCCTCGGGTTGAATCATCGGCGTTCAGAATTCCGATGGGCATAGTGCCATGCGCCCCTCCATACTGTTCAGAAAGCGAGGTCGGTGTCAGGTAGAGGGATCGCTGGCGGCACCGCTCCCACCGATCCTCGCGGGCGCGCCAGCGGGCCTCGAATTCCTCGAGACCGCGAAGGGGGGCGGCGTCCTTCTTCTGCCGTTCTCCCCTGGCTGGCTTCCCGACGCCAGCGGGGATGGTGGTCTTCGTGATGCAGGCGTCTGCTTCCGTCAGCAAGGCCAGGAAATTGCCCGGACTCTGCCGCCGCGTCAGCGCGCCCGAGAGCACGAGCCGCTCCTTTGCGCGCGTCATCCCCACGTATAGCAACCGCCGGCGCTCGGCCTCGAGACGCGCCTCCAGCTTCTCCGCCACATACACCCCGCCCAGCGTGCAGCGGTCGCCCAGCCGCAGGCCCAATACCCCCGTGGACCAATCCTGCTGGACTTGGATCGGCTCAGCAGGAGGCTTGGTGCCGGCCTGCATTCCGACCAGTACCACGATCGGGAACTCCAGCCCCTTGGCCTTGTGGATGCTCATGATCCGCACCGCTTCCCGTGACGTCTCCTCCGCCAGTCCGCTCTCGGACTCGTCCGGAGGGTCGGCGAGACGCGCTTTCAGCAGCTCCACGAAGCCGGCAAGCGTCATGCCGGGCTGGGCCACGAGATCGTCGGCCAGTCCCCGAATCTTCCAGAGGTTCGCGACCGCCTGCTCTCCGTGCGCGGACGCCGCCGCCAGCTCCAGCACCGGCAGCCGCTCGAAGATCAGATCCAGCGCGTCCGGCAGCGGGCGCAGCGGGCAGTCCCGGTGCAGGGACACAAGCGCCGCGTACAGCGACTTTAGATAAACGGCCTTGGGAGGTGAGTCCAGACCGGACAGCCCACTACCGCGATAATCCAGCGGCCCCTTCTCAACGAGGTCCATGATCTCCCGGTCTGTCAGCCCGCCCACCGCCGAGCGCAGCAGCCCCAACAGCGCGACCTGGTCATGCGGATTCTGGATGCAGCACACGAGGTTGACGAGGTCAATTACCTCCTGACGCTGATAGAAATGTCTCTCCCCCTCCGCCACGTACGGCAAGCCGTGCCGGCGCAAGGCGCCCAGATACTCCCAGCTTTGGGTGAACGTCCGGAAGAGCAGCGCCACATCCCCCGGCTCGACCGGACGGCGCCGCCCGTCCCGCTCGACCAGATCGTCCCGCCCGATAACCTCCTGCTTCAGCCACCGTGCGACCGCGTCCGCTTCGGCCTCGACACCTTCCTCGGCGCTGAGCATGGCCGGTTCCTCATCCTGTGCTGCAGGCAGCACCAGGCGAAGCTCGACGCCCTGCGTATCGGCGCCGGTCTTACGGTCAGGGTCCGGCTCCAGGGGATCGTATCGCGGCTGGAGGCCCGGGCGTTCCTGGATCAATCGGTCGAAGACCTGGTTGACGGCCGTGAGGATCGTGCCATGGCTGCGGAAATTCCTGGTCAGGGTGAGCGGCAGGCCGTCCTGGTCCTCCACCATCTGGCGGACGCGCTGGAACGCTTCTATATCAGCGCGACGGAACGCGAAGATCGATTGCTTGGGATCGCCGACGATGAACAGCTTGCCGGGATGCAGGCAGACGTGTGACCAGGCCTTGGCCAGTCTGTCCTCGTGCTCGGCCAGGAAGAGGAGGATTTCATACTGGACCGGATCGGTGTCCTGAAACTCATCCACGAGGATGGCCTTGAATTGGCGCTTCAGCCGCGCCCGGACGTGCGGGTGGGTCTTCAGAAGGTCGCGGGCGCGGGCCAGGAGGCCGTCGAACCGGACGTAACCCGCCTCGAGAAACCGTTGCCGGCACCGCGCGGCGAACGGCTCCAGCAGCTCGAGCAGGTCCCGGAAGAAGGCGTGATCGCTCTCCAGCACGGCCTTGGCGGTCCTGACCAGATCGGTCGCTTCGGCAAACGCCTCCTCGTTCCAGCCGGCCGGAGGCCTTGTGCCTCCGTCTTTCTGCGCCAACAGCATCCGCTGCTCCGGATCGAGCGCGGCGATTCCGGTTGGCCCGTCGCTGAGCACGTGGCCGAACAGCCGCTCTGCGGCAGCCAGCAGCGTTTCGATTTGACGCGGCTTCTTCCCGCCCTCACGGGAAGCCGACAAGAGCTCCCCTGCCCGCTGCTGCCTCCGCTCGAGCCAGGACCGGAGCTCCGGCGTGAGCCTGCCGCCGACCTGGTCCCTGAGCGCATCGAGCGGAATGAGATCATTGACCAGGGCCTTGGCGAACTGCTCCAGCCCCGCCAGGTCCGTGCCGTGCAGCACTCGTTTCCAGCTTTCCTGTCGCGGGCTGGCGCCGCCGAGCTCGCCGTCCAGCCACTCACGCCACTCGCGCGCAAAGAAGTCGTCGAAGACGAACTCCTCATCGGGTGTGAACCGGGGATCCACGCCCGCTTCCAGGGGATAGAGGCGCAGGAGGTGCGCGGCGAAACTGTGAATGGTCCCGATCTGGCTGTTCTCGAGTTCGCCGAGCGCCGCCTCGATCCGGCTCCGCAGCTCGTCGGTGGAGAGGCGATACCGCGTGCGCAGGGCGGCGGCGGACAGGCGGTAGCGATCCCAGAGCTCGCGGGCCGCCGGGGAGTCGTCCGGCGCCAGGACGCTCTCCAAGCACCCCCTCAAGCGGATCTTGATCTCGTTGGCAGCCTTGTTCATGAACGTCAGCGCCACGACCTGCGACAGCGGCACCGCCTCGGGCGATTTGACGAGCAGGTGCATGAGGCGCGTGATCAGCAACGTCGTCTTGCCGGTACCCGCACTGGCCGTCACCACCACGTTCCGATCGAAGGTCGTGGCGGCGAGGAGCCGCGCCTGCTCGTCCAGCATCACGGTCATGGCGTCATGTTCCTCCTCCTGCCTTCTGTCGCCGCAGGTCTTCCAGGATTCGTTTCTCTGCGTTGTCCCGGAGCCGCCACTTGGTCGGATGATGGGTCCGGCGGCAGGCCGAGGAAAACTCACAATAGTCACAGTACTCGCCGGGCAGGATGAAGAAGCGCCCCTGCTTCACCCCCTCGAGGATCACGCGCACGGTCCCCTCCCCGCAGAACGCCGCGAGCCCCGTCCGCACCACCGGCCCGTTCGGCCAGTTCGGCGCGAGGAAATAGAAGGCCGCCTCGTCCGCCACGGCCGGCTCCTTCCCCAAAACATTTTGGGCGGCAAGTAAGTACAGCGGCGGCTGCAGGCGTTTTCCCCTGAGAGCCGCCGTGGCCAGATCGCGGTCCTCCAGTTTGGGTCCGCGCGACTCCGTGTACTTGTAGTCCACGATGCGGACATGGGCCTGCCCGTTGTCCCGCCGCACATCCACCCGATCGAGGCGGCCGCGGATCGGCACGTGGTTCAAGGGGCCCGGCAGCGTCGCGCCGAACGAGCCGGTCACAGCCTCTTCGAACAAGATCGGACGGTAGCCGGACGCTCGCAACTCCTGGAGATCGTTCTCGACGAACATCCGCACGAGGCGCGTGAGGCCTTCTTTGAGCACGGACCAGAGCAAGGGATAGCCGACGGGCTCGGTGTTTTCGAAGCTGGTGAACGCCTCGTCAGCAGCCTCGGCCAGCCAGACATCGATGTCGGAGGAGGTCACCCGCTCAAGAGCAATCTTGCGTTCAGCGAGTCGCTGGTAGAACCCGCGGAGGATGGCGTGGCACAGAGTGCCGCGGGCCCGCGCATCCGGCACAAGGACGAGATCGGGCGCCTCCAGCGGTTCGAGCCGCAGGACTTTTTCAGCAAAATACTTGAAGGGGCACTGGGCGTAGCGTTCCAGGGCTGTAGGGGAGACTCCGTGTCGCTCCACCATCCGCCAGTGGTCGCGGGCGACCCCCACCACGCCGTCATACGGCGTCAGCGTCGGCTTCATGGAGTCAAGCGAGGCGACCGCCGAAAGCCCGTGTGCGAACAACTCCGCCGGCTGATAAAGTCCCAAGACCGAAGTGAGGCTGGACGACTGGCCCCCTTTCAGGATCATCAGTAGACTCACCTCACGCGGCGTGAGAAGAGTGCCCCCCGTCCACCGCTCCGTCGGGCGACGCTTGATCCGCAGCTCGCTCCCGCCGACATGCGGCTTCAGTTCCGCCAGGTAGCCGGAGGGGACTGTGGTGCGGCCGTCGCGGTCTGCGCGTTGATAGCTGAGGAACACCTGTTCACGAGCCGAGCGGAGCAGGAGCGCGAAGAGCAGCCGCTCTTCCTCGAACCCCTCCAGCTTGCACGGGATCTTGTAGCCGAGATCGCGCGCCAGTATGACTCGATCGGCATCGCGCAGGAACGGGTCCTCCTGGATGGAGCGTGGGAAGGCCTTTTCATTGAGCCCCAGCACGAAGAGGGCGCGGAACGGCACGCCGCGGGCGTCCATCGCATCCAGGACTTGGACTCCGTGGCGATCAGCCAACGCAGACGGCACCCGGGTCCGCTCCAACACGCGGACGACCTGCTCCACCCAGTCGGCCAGGGTGATATCCTCGCTCAACTGATCCAGCGATGCGACGGACTCCAGGCACGCCTTGATGGCTGTCTGCACGCGGTCCGTGTGCGTATCCGAAGCGCCAGTCTCCCAGGCTGACAAACGAAAATACTCCGGCAGCAGCCGCATGAACGCCTCGGTGAAGTCATCCCATCCCGCCGTCCCGGGCAATGCCGAGAGGGCCCGGTGCAGCCGCGTGACCAGGTCGAATAGCAGCGCCGCTTGCTCGGCGGCGATCGCCGGCCGGGGCTGCTCCGCGTCATCGTCGGCAGACACGGCGAGGCCCGTCTTCGCGGCCCGCTCCAGGCGTAGCCAATCACCCAGGCTTCCGTCTTCCGGATTACCGCGGACGATGCCCAGGCGTCGGGTCGCCCAATCCCACAAATCTGGACGGGGTGTAAAGCTTGTCGAGGAGACACCCCCTCCCACTCTAATGGCGTCTATTCGGAAGGTGGGGG
>VBOO01000128.1 GCA_005877505.1 Nitrospirota bacterium | reverse complement strand
TCACCTCGCCAAAGACGGTGTACTGGCGGTCCAGGAAAGGCGAATCCTTCACCACGATGAAGAACTGCGAGCCGGCGCTGTTAGGATCGTTGGCCCGCGCCATGGAGACGATCCCGCGGGTGTGGGACTTGCCGTTGAACTCCGCCTTCAGCTTGTGGCTCGGGCCGCCCATCCCGTACTCGCTCTTCTTATTGGGGTCCTTCGTGTTGGGATCCCCGCCCTGGATCATGAACCCCGGAATGACGCGGTGAAAGAGCGTCTTGTCGTAGAAGCCCGACTTGGCCAGCGTGATGAAGTTCTCCATGTGCTTGGGCGCCAGGTCCGGAAAGAACTTGATCTCCATCTCTCCGAACTTCGTGCTGATGATTGCGTGCGGCTCCATTTTCCCTCCTTCTGCCGGCTTCTTGTCTTCAGCCCCGAAGACAGGCGCCGCCATTCCCGCTAGCAGGAGCGTCAATACGATGACTCCAACCTGTTCTCGCATCGCTTTTTCCTCCATCCAATCCCTCACGCGCTTTTCACTTCCCGTAGCTTCTCCAGGGCGTGCTTGCCGGCCATCTGCTCGGCTTCTTTCTTGCTTGTGCCGACGCCGACCCCGTAGCGCTCACCCCGGATCAGGATCTCCACTTCGAACAATTTCTCATGGTCCGGCCCCGTCTCCCGGATCGTCTGGTATTGCGGGAGCATCTCGAATTCTCGCTGACAGACTTCCTGGAGATCGGTCTTGAAGTCCCCCCTGGCGAGGAGCGACCGATCGCACGAGGCGAGCTCCTCGCTGAACGCGGCCCTGACGCTCGCCGCCGCTGCGTCGAGCCCCCCGTCCAGATACACCCCGGCGAAGACTGCCTCCAGCGCATCCGCCAGGAGGGATGGCTTGTTGCGTCCTTGCGTCTTCGTCTCCCCGCGCCCCAAGCGGAGGAGCTCCCCGAGCCCAATCCGCCGTGCAACCCGGGCCAGGGTCTTTTCGTTCACGAGTCGAGCCCGCAGCTTCGAGAGCTCGCCCTCCGCGGCATCCGGAAACGCGCTCAGGAGGTGCTGGCTGACGACGAGGTCCAGAACCGCATCGCCTAAAAACTCCAGACGCTCGTTATCGAGCTCGCCGGTCTCCTTGGCTTCATTCAAGTAGGACTTGTGAGTCAGGGCTTCGAGAAGCAGGCGGGGCCGCCGGAACCTGTATCCGAGCCGGTGTTGAATCTCATCCAGCCCGTCTGTCAGCATAAACGGTTAGGCTGTGCAACGGGAGAAGACCAGGCAGGCGTTGACTCCGCCGAAGCCAAAGGAGTTGGAGAGCACCGCGTGGACCTCGGCCCGGCGGGCGACATTCGGGACATAATCCAGATCGCAGTCGGGATCAGGCACCTCCTGGTTGATGGTCGGTGGGAGGACCCCGCGGTGGATAGCGAGCACACTGAAGACCGCCGCCACACCACCGGCCGCGCCCAGGAGGTGTCCCGTCATGGATTTCGTGGAGCTTACCGCCAGGCGGCGGGCATGGTCGCCGAAGACGTGTTTGATGGCGCTGGTTTCGATCCGATCGGCCATCGTTGAGGTGGCATGCGCGTTGACGTAGTCGATCGCCTCCGGCTGCAGGCCAGCATCCTCCAACGCGCCGCTCATGCATCGAATGGCCCCATGGCCGTCCTCGGGAGGCGCGGTGATGTGATAGGCATCGGCGGTCATCGCGTAGCCCACAAGCTCAGCATAGATCCGGGCCCCGCGTCGACGCGCTGATACCAGTTCTTCTAGGACCATGACGCCGGCCCCTTCAGCGAGCACAAAGCCGTCCCGCTCCTTGTCGAACGGGCGGCTGGCCCGCTCCGGCTCGGCATTGCGCGTCGAGAGGGCCCGCGCGGAGGCGAATCCCGCTACACTCAGGGGCGTGATTGCAGCTTCCGCGCCGCCCGCGATCATGACATCCGCTTCTCCCCGCTCGATGATCCGGAACGCATCTCCAATGCAGTGATTGCCGGTCGCACAGGCCGTCACCGCGCTGGAATTGGGGCCTCGCGCGCCGAGGCGCATCGAGACCTGCCCGGACGCGAGGTTGATGATGACCATCGGGACGAAGAAGGGCGACACCCGATCCGGGCCCTTTTCCAGGAGGACTTTGTGGTACGCCAGGATGGCCGGGAGACCGCCCATGCCGGACCCGATGTAGACCCCGACCCGGTCGCAGTTCTCCGGGGTGACTTTGAACCCGGCATCATCCACCGCCATCTGGCTCGCGCCGACGGCATAATGGATGAAGGTGTCCATTTTCTTAATTTCTTTCTTTTCGATGTAGTCGGAAGGGTTGAAATCCGTGACCTCGCCCGCGATCTGGCAGGCATACCCCGACGGATCGAACTTGGTGATCCGCCTGATCCCCGACTTACCGGCGCACAGGGCGTTCCAGGTCTTCTCCACGCCCGTGCCGAGAGGCGTGATCAGACCCAATCCCGTGACGACGACCCGTCTCTTGCGGATTTCCTTGCCCATCAGGTGCGTGCCAACCGCGTGGGGTATTAAATATTCTCTTTGATGTAGTCCACGGCGTCCTGCACCGTCAGGATCTTCTCGGCCTTCTCGTCCGGGATTTCGATTTCAAACGCTTCTTCAAAGGCCATCACCAGTTCGACGGTATCTAAGGAGTCCGCGCCGAGATCCTCCACGAACTTGGCGTCGGGGACCACGTCGTCCTCCTCGACACCCAATTGCTCGGCGATGATCTTCTTCACCCGCTCTTCTATGGCTGCCATAGATTTCGCCACCTCCCTACCCTCCCTTCAACAAGCTCCACACTGCGCGAGGCCGCTCCACACCTCACACCATGATCATTCCGCCGTTCACGTGCAGCACGTGCCCCGTGACATACGCCGCCGCCGGGGAGACCAGAAACCGCACGGCTTCGGCTACATCGTGGGCGGTTCCGAGCCGGCCCAGCGGGATCTGCGTGAGCAGCGCGTCACGGACCTCCCCGCTCAGTTTTTCGGTCATGGCCGTCTCGATGAATCCTGGCGCCACCGCATTCGCGGTAATCCCCCGGCTCGCGTACTCGCGGGCCACAGTCTTCGTCAGCCCGATCACGGCCGCCTTTGAAGCCGCGTAATTGGCCTGCCCCGCGTTGCCCATGACGCCCACCACCGAGGCGATGTTCACAATAGCGCCGCTTCGCTGCTTGGTCATGGCAGGCAGGACGGCCTTGGTGCAATGGAACGTGCCCTTCAGGTTGACGTCCAGCACCGCGTTCCAATCTTCTTCCTTCATGCGGAGCAACAGGCCGTCCCGCGTAATGCCCGCATTATTGACCAGGATGTCGACGCGACCGAGTTCGGCGAGCACCCGATCGGCCATCGCGACGACGTCGGCCCATTCTGCCACGTTCGCCTTGATGACCAGCGCGCGACGCCCCTGCGACGACACTGCCCGCACCGTCTCCTCGGCGCGGGTCACATCGAGGTCCACCACCGCCACATCCGCCCCGTCCCGCGCCAAGGCCTCGCCGATGGCGCGACCGATCCCCTGGGCGGCCCCCGTGACGATCGCAACTTTCCCGGCCAGCATCACGGCCGTGCGGCGGCCAGCGCTTCGACCGTCGAGGCTAGGCTCACCCGGTCATGCATGTTCAGCAACCGGAGCTCGGGCGCAATCCGCTTGGCCAGCCCAGTGAGAACTTTCCCGGGCCCGACTTCCACGAGCGTGTGGATCCCCATCTTGACCAGCCCCTGCACCGACTCCTCCCACAGCACGGACGAGGAGAGTTGCCGCACCAACGACGTGCGCACGTCCGGGGCGCTGCAGATCGGCTTGGCCTCGACGTTATTGATCAGGGGCACGGTCAGGTCCTGCATCGGCACCAGGTCGACATCCACAGCCAATCGTTTAGCCGCCGATTGCATCAGCGATGTGTGCACCGGCACGCTGACCGGCAAGGGGATGACCCTGCGGCACCCCTTAGCCTTGGCCAAGCGCGCCGCCTCTTCGACCGCCGCTTTTTCTCCCGCGATCACAATCTGGCCCGGCGCATTGAAATTCGCCGGGGCTACGACGCCCCATGCCGAGGCCGCGCGACAGATTTCCGTGACGATGGGCCGCTCGAGGCCTAGGAGGGCGCACACCAAGCCTCGTCCGGCTTCTACCGCCTCCTGCATGTAGCGCCCTCGCTTGCGGACCAGGGCCACGGCGTCCGGAAACGGCAGCCCCCCGGCAGCCACCACCGCCGTGTATTCCCCCAGGCTGTGCCCTGCCACCGCGCTCGGCCGAAGACCCGCGCGCTCCAACAGCCGGAGCGCCACGACACTGACCGTCAGCAGCGCCGGTTGCGTGTACTCCGTGAGGTTAAGCTTCTCTGCCGGTCCCTGCAGGCACAAGGCAGCCACGTCATAGCCAAGCACCTGACTGGCCTGCTCGAACAGCGTCCGCGCCACCGGTTCGGAATCATAGAACTCCCGGCCCATTCCCACGACCTGCGAGCCCTGGCCGGGAAAAACGAAGGCCACCCCGGGAGTCATGGCGCTACCATATGAGGGAATTCCGCCCAAGTTGTCAACTGAAAACTCCTCACTCCTGGATAGCAGCTGACTCCTCAAATGACAACAAATTCGCCACCATCGACGCAGATCACGTTGCCGGTGACCCACTGAGCCTTCGGGTGAGCCAGCAGCCCGATCGCCTCGGCCACGTCCCGGGGCGTGGTCAACCGGCCGGATGGATTCGTGGCCCGCGCCGTCTCGATCATTTGGTGTGAGCCAGGGATCTTCCGCAAGGCTGGGGTGTCGGTCACCCCCGCCATAATGGCGTTGACCGTGATCCCGTGTGGGCCCAACTCGAGCGTCAACTGACGGACGTGCGACTCCAGGGCCGCCTTGGCTGCGGAGACCGCACCGTAGGTCTCCCACACGCGAGCGCCTCCGGCGCTGGTCATGGCGAAGATCCGCCCTCCCCAGCCCATCAGCTTGCGCTGCACGAGATCCTGGGTCCAATACACGAGGCTGTTTGCCATGACGTCCAGCGTCATGTCCATCTGGGCCTTGGTGAGCGCGTCTGCTTCGACCTCCGTGATGAAAGGCTTCAGCGTGCCGAAGGCCAGGGAGTGCAGTAGGACCCGAACCGGAGACACTGCGCCCAACCGTCCGATCCGCGCTTGCACGGAGTCCAAGACCTCGCGGCGCTTCTCTGGATCGGCAGCGTTCACGTTGAAGAACAGGGACTCCCGCCCCAAGTTCTTGATCTCGCCGATGATCCGATCGACATTAGGCTGCGTGGACCTCCGGTCCAGATGCACGCCCACGATGTGCATCCCGAGACCGGCAAGCTCCAACGAGACGGCCTCGCCGAACCCGCTGGAAGCCCCCAAAATGAGCGCCCAGGCGCCTTCTAACGGCTGCGCCTGAAATGCTGAAGGCTGAGTGCTGAATGCTGAATTCATGGTTCCTCGTTCATCGTTCAGCGCTCATCGCTGTATCACCACTTCACCAAGGCCGATGCCCATGTCAGGCCCGACCCGAACGCCACCATCAGAATCCGACT
>VBOO01000127.1 GCA_005877505.1 Nitrospirota bacterium | reverse complement strand
GTGGAAGCTTTTGTTGCCGTTCCTGGACCGACGGGAGAACCCGAGACTGAAACCCCTCCGTCTGATCGGCGTCCGGATCGAGAAGCTCCAGTGAGTGAGGGACGGGCCCTGTGCTACACTAGAATATGGCGTTGCGCAAACTCGCGCCGGGTTCCACCCACCCGCCCCAGGCGTCGTCGCACCCGCCCACCCCGAGCCTGCCGAGGCAGGCTCCTGTCCCGTAGGACGCGCCCCTTCCCGTGGATCTTGCCTCCTTCGATATCTCAGCAGAGCGTGGCTTCCTGCCACGTCGTGACCCCCTGGCGACACTCCCACGCCGCTGGCCTTCTTTTCTGAATGACCTCGCCCAGGAGCTCCCGAAGCTCCTGGCCGCGCGACAACTCCGCGCGTACATCGACGCCCATCGGGAGAGGTGGAGCACCGGCCTTGGCAACCGGGGTTTAGACGAACTCCGCTGTGCCGCCCGCATCTTGGCGTTCGCCGGCCATGGGTATGTCTGGGAAGACCCGCACCAGCCGGCTGACCGGATCCCCGCAAGCCTCGCGGTTCCCTGGTACCACGTCATGAAAAAGCTCGGCCGGCCGCCCGTACTGTCCTACGCCTCCTACGCGCTGGACAACTGGCGGCGGCTCGACCCCACCAGGCCGATCGAGCTCGGCAACATCACCCTGCTCCAAAACTTCCTCGGCGGATTGGACGAAGAGTGGTTCGTCCTGGTCCACGTGGACATCGAAGCCAAAGCCGGGAAAGCGCTCGCCGGGATCACCCAGGCGCTCAGGGCGGCACATGCGGACAACCCGGACGAAGTCATGCAGTGCCTCCACGCCGTCGCCTCGGCCGAAGAGCAGATGCTTCACACGCTGCTCCGGATGCCGGAACGGTGCGACCCGTACATCTATTACACCCGCGTGCGGCCGTACATTCACGGGTGGAAGGACAACCCGACCCTCCCGCGCGGCGTCGTGTACGACGGCGTCGAGGATTATCAAGGCGCCCCGCAGCACTTCCGCGGCGAGACCGGGGCGCAAAGCTCCATCATTCCGGCGCTGGACGGCGCCTTCGGGGTGCCCCATGCCGAAGATCCGTTGCGCCAGTACCTCGCGGAGATGCGCGAGTACATGCCGACGAAGCACCGCGCGTTCATTGAGGCCCTGGAGCGCTTGACAGACGCATCAGGAAGGGCGCTGCTCTTCGGCTACGTGCGGGACCGCCGGGAGCGCCATCCGAAACTCTGGGAGGCCTTCCGCGACTGCGTCCGCCTGCTGGCCCGCTTCCGGGAGACGCATTTGGACTACGCCGACCGCTACATCCACCAGCAACATCAGCGGAGCGCCAGCAATCCCACGGGTGTGGGAACCGGCGGGACGCCGTTCATGGCGTACCTCAAGAAACACCTCGAAGAGACCGAGCGCTTCCTCGAAGGCTGAAGTTAGACTGATCCCCTCTCCCCTTGAGGGAGAGGGTCAGGGTGAGGGGGTCTTGATGCGGTGTTCAGCCCCTACTTGGCAGGTACCAAGTCGAACTTGCCGGACGATTCTTCGTAAAAGAGCGCACCCTCTTTCGCGTCCCCACCGCTCCAGTGCTTGCGCCTACCCGGGATCCGTATGAAGTCGCCCGGCCCGACCCGCTTCTCTCCAGCATCGTCCTTGTAGAGATATGCGCCCTTGAGAACCACGATCCAGAGATCGTTTGTGTGGGTGTGCATCCCCGCATCGAATCCCGCCACGAACTTGGTATACGCGCCGTAGGGCCCCTTGTCATGGTCCCCCCAGAGGACCGCCTTGGAAACGCCTGGAACCCCTTCCTTGAAGGTTGCCTTGTCTGCGGGGACAAAGATCAGTGCTTTCGTGGGGGGCTGCTGTTGCTGACCCTGCGCAAAACCGATCGTGCATGTAACGGCTAATGCAGCCGTTATTCCCAAAAGCGTCAAGGTTCCTTTCATGTCATCCTCCTTCGCCCGTTTAGTTTGTGCTTGGTTGTGGCTACCCCCCACCCTCCCCTCTTCCCATGAATGGGGCGAGGGATGCTAATGAGACCCTTCGACTGTGCTCAGGGGTGAGTCGGTGACGTCAGTTAGTGGTTGGGTCGCTTCTGCCGTGGGCCGATGGCTCCCATTTGTGCGGTGCATCCAGTATAGGATCTCCTCCTGGCGCCTGGCGAGGTAGGGGGTGATCCGGATCGGATCGTTCCGCCGAGGCGAGGGGAGCAGCGCAGCGAGCAAGGCCGCTTCCTCTTCCGTCAGTTCGGCGGCGGATTTGCCGAAATGGTGACGCGCCGCCGCCTCGGCGCCGAAGATCCCATCGCCCCATTCCGCGACGTTTAGATAGAGTTCCAGGATGCGTGGCTTGGGAAGACGCCGCTCGAGCTCCCATGCGATCAGCGCCTCGCGGGCCTTTCTTAAGAGACTCTTCTCGGAGGAGAGGTAGAGGTTCTTCGCCAGTTGCTGCGTGATCGTGCTGCCGCCCCGGCGCAGATTGCCCCGCTCCCAATTGTGTGTGACGGCCTCCGCGAGGCTTTCCCAATCAATCCCGTGGTGCTGGTTGAACGAGGCATCTTCAGACATGATGACCGCCTTTGGCAGATGGGGCGAGATAAACGTCAGCGGCACCCAGGTCCAGGATAACGAGAAGGGCCGGCCCTTCTCGGCCGCCTCGGCCTGCCGCGCCTCGATCAGCATGGTGGTGTTCGGATTTTCCCTGGCGAGGCGTGCGAGGTCCGGCAGCGCGATGAGCCAGTACGACACGAGGCCAGCCGCGGCCAAGAGCGGGACGAGCAGCAGGTAGAGGAGATAGCGCACGAGATTGTGGGAGGTTAGGCTGACTTGACGCCCTTTTCGTGGTCTTTGATGAGCAGAGGCGAGGCCTTGCCCTCGATCACATCCTCCGTGACCACGCATTCGCGGATCTCGCGCTGGGAGGGGATCTCGTACATTACGTCGAGCATCACCTCCTCGAGGATGGAGCGCAGGCCCCGCGCGCCCGTCTTCTGCTTGAACGCCTTGCGCGCCACCGCGACGATGGCGCTCTCGGTGAACTTCAGCTTTACCTTCTCGAAGGCCAGGAGCTTCTCATACTGCTTGAGGAGCGCGTTCTTGGGCTCCGTGAGGATGCGGATGAGCGACTTCTCATCCAGTTCTTCCAGCGTGGCAGCGACCGGCAGCCGTCCCACGAACTCGGGGATCAGCCCGTACTTGAGCAGGTCCTCCGGTTGCACCTGCGCCAGCAGATGGCTGGCGCGCCGTTCGTGCCTGCCCTTGATCTCGGCGCCGAAGCCGATCGATTTCTGGTTGACGCGCTGCTCGACGATGGACTCCAACCCGACGAAGGCGCCGCCGCAGACGAACAGGATGTTCGCCGTGTCCACCTGGATGAACTCCTGATGCGGGTGCTTGCGCCCGCCCTGGGGCGGGACGTTGGCCACGGTGCCCTCGATGAGCTTGAGCAGGGCCTGCTGCACGCCCTCGCCCGAAACGTCCCGCGTGATGGAGGGACTGTCGCTCTTGCGGCTGATCTTGTCGATCTCGTCGATGTAGACGATGCCGCGCTCCGCCCGCTCCACGTCGTAGTCGGCGGCCTGGACCAGCTTGAGGATGATATTCTCCACGTCCTCGCCGACGTAGCCGGCCTCGGTCAGCGTCGTCGCGTCAGCGATGGTGAAGGGCACGTCGAGGATGCGGGCCAGCGTCTGGGCCAGCAGGGTCTTGCCCGTGCCGGTGGGGCCGATGAGGAGGATGTTGCCCTTCTGGAGCTCGACGTCGTCCAGCGTGTTGGAGGAGATGCGCTTGTAGTGGTTGTGGACGGCGACCGACAGCACCTTCTTGGCCCGCTCCTGGCCGATGACGTACTGGTCCAGGGTTCGCATGATCTCTTTGGGCTTCGGCAGCTTGGAGGAGACGGTTTCCTGTTTCTCCTCCAGGTCCTCCGCGATGATGTCGTTGCAGAGGTCCACGCACTCGTCGCAGATGTAGACGGTGGGCCCGGCGATCAGCTTGCGGACCTCTTCGCGTCCTTTGCCGCAGAACGAGCACCGCAACTGGACTTCAGTCTTCTCTTGCTTGGCCATCGCCTTCCTTCGTTGAGGCCTACTTCACTATATCAGAATTCCTGTCAGATCCATCCTTGGACGGCCGGAGGCCCTTCGGCGGCCGCAAGATCACCTCGTCGATGAGGCCGTAGGTCTTCGCCTCCTCCGCGGACATGAAATAGTCCCGCTCCGAGTCCCTGTGGACCTTGTCGACCGGCTGGTTGGTGTGCTTCGCCATGATCTCATCGAGCCGCCTGCGGATCTTGATGATCTCCTCCGCCTGGATGCCGATGTCGGTGGCCTGGCCCTCGAACCCGCCGCGCGGCTGGTGGATCATGATCCGGGAGTTCGGCAGCGCATAGCGCTTGCCCTTCGTCCCGGCAGCCAGCAGGAGCGCTCCCATGCTCGCGGCCTGGCCGACGCAGATGGTGGCGATGGCGGGCTTGACGTACTGCAACGTGTCGTAGATGGCCAGGCCGGCCGTCACCAAGCCGCCCGGCGTGTTGACGTACACGTTGATGTCCTTCTCGGGGTCCTCGGCTTCGAGAAACAGGAGCTGGGCGATGATGACGTTCGAGATCACATCGTCGATCGGCGTGCCGACGAAGATAATACGATCCTTTAAGAGGCGGGAATAGATGTCGTACGCGCGCTCGCCTCGGTTGGTTTGCTCGATGACCATGGGGATGAGCATCTGGGAGGTCTCTCTCATAAGTTCTATTATCTCACATTCTCAGGTTCGGAGTTCATCAGACCTGGATGATGGCCTTTTCATAGACGAACTGCAAGGCCTTCTCTGCCAGGATGCGGGACTTGAGGTCTTCGATCGCGTCCTCGCCCCCCGCGCGGAGCATCTTCACCACCTCGGCTACATCCACGCGCAGCGCGTGCGCCATCTGGCGGCACTCGTACTCGATGTCCGCATCGGTCACCGCAAGGCCCTCCTTCTGCGCGATCGCCTCCAGGACTAAGCCGAGCGTGACGCGCTGCCGGGCCGCGGGCAAGCTCTCCTCCCGGAACTTCCGGACATCGAACTTCTCCTCCTCCTGATGGCCTGACTCCCCCTGCGACATGCTATGGCGAACCCGGTGCCGGCGCGTGCGCTCGCTCTGGACCATGGCGTCCAGTTCGCGCTGGACCAGCGACTCCGGAATGTCGAAGTGGTGGAGGTCCACCAGCCGCTTCATGATCTGGTCCTTGTAGGTCTCTTCGATGTCCCGCTTCAGGCTCTGCTCGAGCTGCGTGCGGACCTTCTCGCGGAGCTCCGCCAGCGTCTTGTAGTCGCCCAGGTCCTTGGCGAACTCGTCGTCCAGCTCAGGCAGGACCTTCTGCTTGATCGTCTGAACGATCCCCCGGGCCGTGCCGATCCCTTCCTGGCTGACTTCGATCGGATCGCCCTTCTTCTTGCCGAGGACCGCCTCGTCCAGCGTCAGCCCGTAGAACTGGGGCTTGTCGCCGACGCGCAAGAGGTGGGATTCGGGTTTGAACTCGGCCGGCTGGTTCGGCCCCTCGACCTGCTCGATGCGGA
>VBOO01000126.1 GCA_005877505.1 Nitrospirota bacterium | reverse complement strand
AAGTATTTCTTGCCGGTCTCCAGCGGGCGGCGTCCCATCCAGAACAGATTGCACCGGAAGGTGGTGGAGACGAGCGGCACCGAGTCCTCGTGCGAGGCGATCTCGCCCCGCATGATGAAGATCTGCTCGTCGAGCGTGATCCCGGTGGACTGGCCGGCCGTCGCCTCCGTCGGCACTGGCTCCACGTTGAAGGCCTCGATCGTCTTGACCATGGCGGACTTGTTGGAGGGGGAGAACACCAGCCGGTCGCCGACCCGGACCTTGCCGGTGGCCACGCGGCCGGCGATGATGCGGCGAGCGTCGAACTTATAGACGTCCTGTACGGGAAAGCGGAGGGACTGCCGGTCCCGCGCGGTCTCCTTCCGGAACAGGCCGAGCGTCTCCAGCACCATCGGCCCAGAGTACCACGGCATCTTGTCGCTCTGTCGCGCGATGTTGTCGCCCAGCTTGGCGCTGACCGGGATGAACCGTCCCGGCATCACTTTGAGCTGTGCCAGGAAGGCCCGGTACTCCTTCTCGATCGCGTCGAACACATCCTGCCGGTAGCCGACCAAGTCCATCTTGTTGACGACGATGGCCACCTGCTGGATGCCGAGCAGGGAGAGGAGATACCCGTGCTTCTTCGACTGCTCCTTTACGCCCTCGGAGGCATCGATGACCAGCAGAGCCGCCTCGGCTCGCGCCGCGCCGGAGACCATGTTCTTGAGGAACTCCTTGTGGCCCGGCGCGTCGATGATGATGTAGTGGCGACCCTCCCACTTGAAGAACGTGCGGGCGGTGTCGATCGTGATGCCCTGCTCCTGTTCCTCCAGGAAGGCGTCGAAGAGGAAGGCGTACTCGAACTCCTTGCCCTGCCGGCGGCAGATGTCCCGGACCTTGTCCAGCTTGCCGTCGGGGAGTGAGCCGGTGTCGGCGTAGAGGCGGCCGAGCAGCGTGGACTTGCCATGGTCCACGTGGCCGACGATGACGATGTTGAGATGTTCCATGGCGCGCAGGGCGTTGGGGGCGAGCGTCGGCATGGGCGAGTCACATATACCCGTCTTTGCGGAGCAGCTCCATCCCGCGGCCTTCGTCCTGCGCGCGCCCAGACCGCTCGGCTATGTTCGTGTTGCGCAGTTCCGTGATGATCTCGTCCACGGTCCTGGCTGTGGACTTGATCGGGAAGGTGCAAGGGGCGCAGCCCAGGCTCCGGTAGCGGGTTCCGTCGCCCTTGTCGAAGTAGAGGTCAATGATCGGGATGTTCTCGGCGCGGATGTATTCCCAGATGTTGATCTCCGTCCAGTCGAGCAGGGGATGGATCCGGATGTGCGTGCCCTCGGGGAAGGTGGTTTTGAACTGATCCCACAGCTCCGGGGGCTGCTCCCGGAAGTCCCAATCGCCGTGCTTGTCGCGCGGCGAGAAGTAGCGTTCCTTGGCGCGCGTCCCTTCCTCATCGGCCCGCACGCCCAGGATGATACCGGTGTAGCCTTTCTCCGCGATCAGGTTTTTGAGCCCGTTGGTCTTGAGGGCGGTGCAGCAGGTCACGCGTCCTAGTGTGTGGTTCATCCCCTGTGCCAGGGCCTCCTTGTTCATGCCGATGACTAGGTTGAGCCGCCATTCGCGGGCCATGCGGTCCCGGTACTCGATCATGGCCGGGATCTTGTAGCTCGTGTCGATGTGGATCAGCGGAAAGGGGACATGGCCGAAGAACGCCTTTCGCGCGAGCCAGAGGAGCACCGTGGAGTCCTTGCCCATGGACCACAGCATCGCGAGGTGGTCGAAGTGCTTGTAGGCCTCGCGAAGAATATAGACGCTCTGGTCTTCGAGCTGGCGGAGATGGGTGTCCATTGGATTATTTGACGTGCAGCCCGCACTCGGTCTTGGCGAACCCGGCCCAGCGCCCGGCCCGGGGATCCTCGCCGGGCTGCACCGGACGGGTGCAGTAGGTGCAGCCGATACTCGGATAGTTCTGGTCGTGGAGCGGATTGTAGGGGACCTCGTACAGCTTGATGTAGGTCCAGACGTCCTCGGTCGTCCACCGGGCGAGCGGGTTGAACTTGACCAGTCCGAACTTCAGGTCCCATTCGACCAGCTTGGCGTTCGCGCGCGTGGGCGACTGCTCGCGTCGGATGCCGGTGATCCAGGCCTTGTAGCCTTTCAACGCGCGCGCCAGCGGCTCCACCTTCCGCTGGTTACAGCACTCGTCCGGCCGGTGCTCCCAGAGCTTGTCGCCGAACTTCGCGGCCTGCTGCTCCGGCGTGAGCAAGGACTTCACCTGGATCGGCGCGATCCCGTATTTCTGGATCAGCCGGTCCCGGGTCTCGTATGTCTCTTTGAAGAGGAAGTCCGTGTCCAGGTACAAGATCGGCGTCTTGGGGTTGATCCGATGGGCCATGTCGATCAGGACAACGTCCTCCGCGCCAAAGCTGCTGGCCAGCACGATGTCCGGAAAATAGGCGCCGATCGCGTAAGCCAGGACGTCCTGCGGCGTCTGGGCTTCGAATGTCTCGCTGAGCATCTGTAGCTCGGCAGCGGAAGTGGGCGCCATCAGACTACCTTCTCCACGGTCACCTTGTAGTAGCTCTCCACCGGCGCTTCCGAGATCACGTTCTGCCCGTCGTTGCGCAGGGACTGCGGGACGTTCTTGATCGGCTCGCCCGCGTCCAGCCAGACTTCGAGGAACTCGCCCGGCTCCATCATCTCCAGCTTGAGCTTCGTCTTGACGTAGTTGATCGGGCACATGACGCCGCGCAGGTCCAGCGTCGTCACGGGCTTCGTCACGACCGCAGGGCTGACCGGCGCGGCCGCCTGGCTCGCCTGATCGGGTTTCGTCGTGTCAGCTTTGAGCTTCTGCCCGATCTCCTCACTCATGGTCTTACAAGCCTCCACAAAGCCTTTGGCGTACCGGAGTTTCTCGGCCGCGAAGGCGGCAGTCGTCTCCTTCGGGCCGAGGTCGCCGATCTTGGCGGAAGGGGTCGTGTAGTCCGCGGCGATCCTTCCCGTCGCGCCGAACCGGCTCTCGAACTCAATCAACGTTTCGGCGTCCGTGTTGGGGTCGATCCCTTCCGGCACCAGCACCGCCTTGGCGGCGGCGAGCACGGCCCGGTAGGCCTTGTTCACCGCGGTGGCGTGCTGCTCCTTCGCCGCGAGCAGCCGGGCCACGTACAACTCCTGCTCGGCTTCGAGGATGCGGTTCTCGATCATCTCCAGCGCGCCGCCGGCGCATTCGCCGGGGCCGAGGTCCTCCACGACGAACTCCTCGTCGGCTTCCCAGTCGAAGTAGTGCGAGGAGTCCTCCTCGAAGGGTGGCAGGATGGTGAAGGGAATGAGTTCCTCTTTCAGCTTGGCCTTGCCGGCGCGGTCGAGGAAGGCCAGCAGGCTTTCGCCCTCCAGGCGGTCGCGACGCCAGACGGTGAGAAGATGCGAGAGCGCCGCAGGGACGTTTTTGGCCGGGAGCTTGACCGTCATCTGCCCGATCTTGGGCTGGCCGGTGATCCGCCCGCCGAGGTGCAGCTCGTAGTGGGGCGCCACGTGCGCGCCCATCCGCTTCCCGACGCCGTGCAGCCCGATGGTGGCGATGTGGTGCTGGGCGCAGGAGTTGTGGCACCCGCTGATCTTCACGGACACGTCCCGCAGGTCTTCCGGCACGCGTCCGGGCGGAAAGATTTCGGCCAGGGCGCGGGCCAGCCCTTTGGAGGAGGTGATGCCCAGGCCACACGTGTCGGTGCCGGGGCAGGCAATGATGTCCTCAACCTGTTCGGCGCCGGGGTCGCCCAAGGCCACCGCGACCAAGCGCTCGTAGAGGTGCTTCACCCTGTCGGTGGGGACCCAGCGAATGCACAGGTTCTGCTGGATCGTGGTCCGGGTGTTCCCGTTGGCGAATTCGTCGATCAGATCGGCAACTTCAAGCATCTGCGCGGAGGTGATGTCGCCCATGGCAAGCCGGATGAAGACGGCCGAGAATCCCGGCTGCCGCTGCGGGACGATGTTCGTCCGCTTCCACATGTCGAACGGCGTATCAGCGCGACCGTCGTCCCCGTTGCCACCGTGGGGGCGGACCGGCTGGATCAGTTGGGGCGGGATGTCGAGGCCAGTCGGCAGGGTCAAGCTGCGGCCTTCATGGCTCTTGCGCGTCACGGCAAACTCGGCTTCGACGCGGCGCTTAAACTCTTCAAAACCCAGCTTGTCGATGACGAACTTCATCCGCGCCTTGTGGCGGTTCTTCCGGTTGCCGAGGTTATCGAACACCTTGAGGATCGCCTCGCAGAGCGGCAGCAGGTCCTCCATCGGCAGGTATTCGTAGAGGAGATGCGCGATGCGCGGCGTGGCGCCCAAGCCGCCGCCCGCCGTGACGCGGAAGCCGATAGTCCCGTCCGCCTTCTTGACCGCCAGGAAGCCGAGGTCGTGGATGGGCGTCAGGGCGCAGTCGTGCTGGCAGCCAGAGAAGGCGATCTTGAACTTGCGCGGCAGGCTCTGGTTGAGCGGGTTGCGCAGGAGGTGCGCCGAGACCGCCTTGGCGTACGGCGTCACGTCGAAGATCTCCCCCTGACAGACGCCGGCCAAATGGCACGCGGTCACGTTCCGGACGGTGTTGCCGCAGGCCTCGCGGGTGGTCACTCCGACTTCGGCCAGCCGGCGCATGATCGTCCCGACGTGCTCGAGCGCGACGAAGTGCAGTTGAATGTCCTGGCGCGTCGTAACGTGGCCTACGCCGGTGGCATAGCGGTCGGCCATCTCGGCGATGACCCGGAGCTGCGTGGAGTTGAGGCCCCCGAAGGGAATCTTGATGCGGACCATCTGCACGCCGGGCTGTCGCTGGCCGTAGATCCCGTGCTGGAGGCGGAAGGGCCGGAACAGATCCTGGGCCAGTTCGCCGCGGAGCACCCTCGCGGCCTCTTCCTCGAACGACTCAATCTCCCGGAGGATGTCAGGCGGGATCGGGCTCGTCTTTATGGTCTGACTCGACAGGGTTTTCATGCGACGTGCTTTCCTACTTTGAGTAGTCAGATGTGATACATCAACGCTCGCTGTGCTTCGAGATCCCGCGTCCGGCGGCACAGGTCGGCGAGCGTGGTGCGGTTCAGGGTTTCCAAGACCGACACCTTGACCTCTTCCCAGACCCCCTGGACCAGGGAGCCATGCGAGGTCCGGTGTCCGTTTCCATTCCGGAGGCGGGGCAGCACCCGGGCCGGCATCGCAATGGGGCCATCCACAGCCTGGATCACGTCTCCAATACGAATCTCGCTGGCTGGCTTGGCCAAGCGATAGCCGCCGTGCGCGCCACGCGCGCTCTCAACGAGACCGGCATGCTTCAGCGCACTCAGAATATGCTCCAGGAAGCGAAGGGGGATGCCCTGCCGATCTGCAATGGCTTTGGCTTGCACAGGGGAAGACCCGTTCGTCAGGGCCAAGTCCAGGACAGCCATAATGCCGTATTCACCTTTTGCCGAGAAGAACATGCGTCAATTCATACTGCTCCGATAGGAATAATTCCTACTGCTCCGATAGGAAAAGAATGTTTTAGCACTTATACTACGGATTTCATGGGCTTGTCAAGGTGGGTTTGAAAAATAAAAAACCCGGCATAGAGGTTTGACTTCCTTCCCAAACGCCTTATCGCTTAACTTAAACGATTGTGTGAACCGCGCGGTGTTGGAAAGGAGAGTTTATGATCCGGTTCGACCGACTGACTATCAAGGCGCAGGAAGCCCTCGCCGAAGCCCAGAAGCTGGCCGAAAAGGCGGGCCACCAGGAGCTGGATGTCGAGCACTTGGCGCTGGCCTTGGTCCGCCAGCGCGAAGGGCTGACGCAAAGCCTGCTGAACAAGTTGGGCGCGGACCCTGCC
>VBOO01000088.1 GCA_005877505.1 Nitrospirota bacterium | reverse complement strand
CGCCATGCGGAAGGACTCAGGGGAGGAAACCTTCGGACGTGTATAGTCCGGTCCCATCGCACAGGCGGTCAACAGCAACGCGAGGAGGAGCGTCACCTTAGACATGCTGAAACTCCTCCTTCGGTTCGGATGCGGCCGGCTCCTCGGGGGGCTTCGGAGTGGGCCGCTTGGTTATACGGTGGCTGAATTTTCGGATCAGCACGAAGAACAGCGGCACGAAGAAGATGGCCAGGAACGTCGCCGCCAGCATGCCCCCCAACACGCCGGTGCCGATGGAACGGCGACCGGCCGCTCCAGCGCCGTTCGCGAAAACCAACGGCAGAACGCCCAGCATGAACGCCATGGAGGTCATGATGATCGGTCGGAACCGGAGCTTGGCCGCATCCAACGCCGCATCCACGACCGACATGCCGGCCTCGTAGCGCTTGTTCGCAAACTCCACGATGAGGATCCCGTTCTTGGCGGAAAGACCGATCAGGGTGACTAAGCCGATCTGGAAGTAGATGTCGTTGGTCATCCCCCGGAGCCAGACAGCGGACAACGCCCCGAAGACGCCGAAAGGCACGGCCAGGATCACGGCAAACGGCACCGTCCAGCTTTCAAATTGCGCGGCGAGCACTAGAAACACCATGAGCAGGCCGAAGGTGAACGCCACGACCGACTGGTTTCCGACCTGGCGTTCCTGGTAGGAGATCCCGCTCCAGTCCAGGGCGTAGCCCTGGGGAACCAGCACCTGCCGCGCAACTCGTTCCAGGGCCTCGATCGCCTGCCCCGAGCTCGCGCCTGGAGCCGCCGCCCCCAGCGCCAAAGCCGTGTTGTAGCCAATGAAGTGCGTCACCGGATCAGGCCCGCTGGTGTATTCCGTCGTGACTACTGTGTCGAGCGGAATCATGGACGAGCCCTGTCCGTTCTGGGCGCGGACGTAAATCTTGGCGATATCGCCAGGGGCCGACCGGTATTGAGGCTCTGACTCGGTCTGCACTCGATAGACCCGGCCGAACTTAACGAAGTCGTTGATGTACAGGTTGCCCCAGTAGGCCTGCAAGGTGTCAAAGACTTCGGAAATGGGCACGCCCAGCGCTTTGGCCCGGTCCCGATTGACGTTGGCGTACAGTCTCGGAGAACTGACGCGAAAGGGGGTCCCAATGGCGCCGATCGCCGGATCCTGCCTGGCCTTGGCAAGAAATTCTTGCGTCGCGGCGGAGAACTTCTGGAAGTCTCCCCCGCTGGGATCTTGAATCTGCACCGAGAACCCGCCCGTTGCGCCAAGGCCCCGGATCGAAGGCGCGTTGAACGCGAGGATCAACGCCTCGGGGATCTTGGCGAACTCCTTGAAAGCCGCTCCGATGAGCGCTTTGACGTGTTGGTTCGGGCGCTTCCGCTGGTCCCAGAGGTTCAAGGGTGTGAAGATGGTCGCCGTATTTGAGCCCCTGGTGCCGAACACGAAGTTCAGGCCAACCACGGCTTCCGTGCTATAGATCTCCGGAACCGACAGGTAGTACCGCTCGAGCTTGCTGACCACTTCGGTGGTCCGCTGTTTCGAGGCCCCGTCCGGCAGTTGGACCATGGTAATAAAGTAGCCCTGGTCCTCCTCCGGCAGGAAAGAGCGCGGGGTGGACCGCAACAGCCACAAGGCAACGAGCACCACGATCCCAACGATCGCCAGCGCCAGCGCTGCCCGCTTGATCACAGACTGCACGATGTCCGTGTAACGGAGCCGGGCCCAGTCGAAAAACCGGTTGAACAGCCTCCAGAAGCCCCCCCGTAGCTCATCCTGCTGGCCCGGTTTCAGCAGCAAGGCACACAGAGCCGGGCTCAGAGTGAGCGCCACAAATCCCGAAATGGTGACGGCCACCGCGATCGTGATCGCGAATTGCTTGTAGAGCTGGCCGGTGATCCCCCCCAGGAAGCCCACCGGCACGAACACAGCGCACAGCACGAGCACGATCGCGATCACGGGGGCCGTTACCTCTCCCATGGCCCGCTTGGCGGCTTCCTTGGACGAGCAACATTCCTCCACCATATGCCGCTGGACGTTCTCGACGACCACGATCGCGTCGTCCACCACGATGCCGATGGCCAGCACCATGCCGAAGAGCGTCAGGGTGTTGATGGAGAACCCGAGCGCCTCCATCCCGGCGAAGGTTCCTATTAGGGAGACCGGAACCGCCACGGCCGGTATCAGCGTGGTGCGCCAGGACTGGAGGAACAGGTAGACCACCAGGATGACCAGGGTCATCGCTATGCCCAACGTCAGCGCCACCTCGTGGATGGACACCTCGATGAACCGGGTCGTGTCATAGGGGATGCCCCAGGCCACGCCGGTGGGAAAGGTCTGCGACAGCCTCCCCATCTCATTACGGATGCGCTTGACGGTGGCGAGCGCATTGGCGTCCGGGGCGAGGAAGGTCAGGATGAACGTGTTCTGCCGGCCTTTGTCCCGGCCTTCCATGTCATAGGACTGGGCGCCCAACTCCACCCGCGCCACATCTTTCATACGCACCATGGACCCGTTCGGAAGGGCCCGGACGATCATGTCCTCGAATTCCTTCACTTCGGTCATCCGGCCGCGCGTGATGACGGGGAAGGTGAGCTCGGTTCCCTTCGGCGCCGGCTCCCGCCCGACCGTGCCGGCGGGAAAGTCACGGTTCTGCTCGTTGACGACGCTCGCAATATCGGTCGGCGTGATGTTGAGTTGCGCCATCCGGACCGGATCAAGAATGAGCCGCATGCTGTAGTTCTGAGCGCCGAACACATAGGCGTCGCCCACGCCGGGCAATAGCTTAAGACTGTCCACCACGCGGAGGATGGCGTAATTGGACAGATAGAGTTGATCGTAGCGGGGGTCGTCCGAGCTGAGCGTGACGACGGCGACGAGGTCCGGAGACAATTTCTTGATCGTGATCCCCCGGCGGATGACTTCGGGCGGAAGCTGCGGCTCGGCCAGCTTCTCGCGGTTTTGCGTCTGGACCTGCGCGATGTCCGGGTTCGTGCCGATCTCGAAGGTGAGCTTGATCGTCACGTGACCGTCGTTGGTGCTGGTGGAGTCGTAGTAGAGGAGATTGTCGATGCCGGGGAGCTGCACTTCGATGGGCCGCGCCACCGACTCGGCGATCACTTCCGCGCTGGCGCCCGGATAGTCCGCGTCGATCTGCACCACGGGGGGCGTGATTTGCGGAAACTGGGCGATGGGCAGGACATCCATGGCTGCCAGGCCCACGACCACGATGACGATGGAGACAACCGAGGAGAAGATCGGCCGTTCGATGAAAAAGGCGGAGCTCACTTGGCGCCTTCCGTTCCCTGGCCAGGCCCCTGATTCAGCGACGCTTTCGCGACGCCGTCGTATGGGACCGGCTTCACCTGAGCGCCCGGCATGATCCTCTGCTGTCCTTCCACCACCACCCGCTCACCGGCGTGCAGTCCTTCCTCGATGAGCCACTGGTTGCCTTGCCAATTGCTGGCCTGAACGTCGCGGACTTGCGCCTTGTCCCCCTCCCCCACGATATAGACCACGGGTCCCTTGGGCCCTTGCTGAACCGCCCGCTGCGGCACCAGAATGGCCCCGGTTCTGACAGACCCTAAGAGGCGAACCTTGACGAACTGCCCCGGAAGCAATGCCCGTTCGTGATTGGGGAAGACGACCCGCACATCCCTGGTCCCGGTCGTGATGCGCAGCCCCACATCGAGCAAATCCAACTTCCCCTCATGTGGATAGGTGGAGCCGTCCACAAAGGTGATGACCCCGCGCAATTGATACACACTGGCCCCCTGCACCTTCTTCTCAGCGCGCTCTCTGACCCGTCTGAGAACGACGGCCTCCGGGACGCTGACGGTCACGTACATCGGATCCACCTGGTGGATGATCGTGAGCAGATCGGTCTGTGCGGACACCAGCCGCCCCTCGTAGACCCGCGTCCGCTCGATCAGACCGAAGATAGGGGCAACGATGAGCGTGTTGTCCAGGTCGAACTGGGCCTTCACCAGTTGCCCCCGGGCCGATTCCAGCGCGGCCCTGGCCGCAAGCTCTTCCGCGACGGCATCATCCACGTCCTTCTGGCTCACGGCCTGCTCCGCAAGGAGCGGCTTGACGCGATCGAGATTCTGCTTCGCCTGGACCAGCCGCGCCTCGGCTTGGGCTACCATCGCCTTGGCGCTCAATGCGGCGGCCTGGAACGGAACGGGATCGATTTGATACAGCCGGTCGCCCTTTTTGACGTCCCGTCCCTCGGTGAAGAAGCGCTCTTTGATGAGGCCCGTCACCTGGGACCGGATCTCAACAGGGCGGGAGGACTCGGTTTGCCCGATGAATTCCGGCTCATCGGGCACCGTCTGGGCCGACACGGTGATCACGGCGACTTCAGGGATGGGGCCAGCGGGAGCGGAGCCGGCCTGCTTCGCTCCCTGTCGGGCAACGCCCTCGACCGCGCCGTCCCGGTTCGCAGTCAAGAAGACCAGCCCGGTCCCGACGACCGCGAGGCCCATGGCAATGAGCCACCATTTCCTGTTGCTCTGCGTCATGACGAGTTCCTCCGCTTCCCGGCCGGCGGGACGACGCCCTGGAAGAAAAGCGAGGCGAGCGCGTCGCTCTTTGCGACCAGAGACGTCGCCGGCTTGGCGTTGAGAATCCAGAGATAGATCGTCGAGTTCAGCATCCCGTGCAGGGCATACGCCGCCTCGGTCGGCTCCACCGCACGGAACTCGCCGGCCTTGATCCCGCCCCGGATGAGGTCGGCCGCCAGATCGAGCTGCTCCTGGTAGCGTTTCCAGCACCGCTCCCCAAACGCGCTCTTCACGGTCCACTCGAAGCCGGCCCACTCGGCCACGTAGATCCTGAAAAAGTCGCGGTTGCGCTCGAAGTATTCCAGCTTGGTCCGGATCACCGCCTCGATTTTCGCCGTAGCGGTCGGCGCGGCCGCGACGCGGGCCTGAACGAGCTCGGCGTACTCTTCCATCTTCGCTTCGATCAGCGAGATGTAAATATCCTCTTTGCTCTTGAAGAAATGGTAGACGGTCCCGATGGCGAACTCGGCCGCCTCGGCGATGTCCGTCATGCTGGTCTTGAAGTACCCGTGCTTCGAGAACAGGGACTCCGCCGACGCCAGGATGTCTTGCCGGCGCCCTTCCAGCTCGCGGGTTTTCCTGAGAGTCCGTTGATTCATCGGCCTTCCTTCTTGGGAAACAGAAACTGCCGCCGTTCTATTCCAGTCATGATCAAAAGTGAATTTGTCGTAAAAAGAATTAAGATACTGTGAACGATGATTCTAATCCGTAATATTATCGTTCTACAAGCTGAAATCAGTTCGTACTTTCATCCCAAGCACGTTCTAAACAGTGGCAATTCGCATTCCAGGACAGTCTCACCAGTTCACAAGTCAGCTAACTCGCTGAAACTACGAGAGCTGTGGGGACAGATTTCAAATCTGTCCCCCTAGTTTCTAAGCGGAGAAGGCTACGGTGCCGAGGAAACCGTGCCGAAATGTCGGCACGTGCCGAGATATCGGCATCCTTTTCTCCGTTACCACCTACGGGTCTCTCCATGCTTCAGGACCCACACCTTGCTGCGATCAAGCCCCAGTCGCTTGGCCTCAGCTTCCAACCGCTGGGGCGGCTCCTCGATCGGTTCCTCCGTCAGGTCAAACGTGCCCCAATGAATGGCCACAAAGCGCTGTCCTTGGATGTCAGCAAAGAGCTGTAAAGCTTCTTCAGGCATCAAATGAGTCATTTTCATCACCGCACGTGGAAGATAGGCCCCGATCGGGATAGCTGCTAAGTCGAAAGGACCCAGACGATTACCAATCTCCTTGAAGACAGGGTAGTAGCCTGTGTCCCCAGCGAAAAAGATGCGCTTCATGTCTCCTGCCACGGCCCACGAACTCCACAGCCGTTGGTTCCGATCCCAAAGGCTACGACCCGAGAAATGCTGAGCAGGGAGACAGGTCACCGAAAGCGTTTTTATGCGTCGGCTCTCCCACCAATCCAGCTCCTCCACCTCCGTGATTCCAATCTCTGCGAACCATGCCTTTAACCCGAGCGGAACGAGAAACAAAGGGTGATGGGTCTGGGCAAGACGCCGAACCGTTTCCACATCGAGATGATCATAGTGATCATGAGAGATAAGG
>VBOO01000087.1 GCA_005877505.1 Nitrospirota bacterium | reverse complement strand
GCAGACCACACCTCACGAGGAATCCCCATGGCTAGGCTGGGCGTCAACGTCGATCACGTGGCGACCCTGCGCCAGGCACGGGGGGGCAAAGAGCCGGACCCCGTCGCCGCCGCCGTGCTAGCGGAATTGGGAGGGGCCGACGGCATCGTCATCCATCTGCGGGAAGATCGCCGCCACATTCAGGATCGCGACCTGCGCCTCCTGCGCGAGGTCGTCCGGACCAAGCTCGACCTGGAAATGGCGGCGACGGACGAGATGGTCCGCTTCGCCATGGATACCAAGCCCCATCTCGTAACCTTCGTGCCGGAGCGCCGGCAGGAGCTGACCACCGAAGGGGGCTTGGACGTCGAGGGCAATCGCCAGCGGATCAAGGACCTGATCACGCTCCTCCACCAGTGCGGGATTGCCGTGAGCCTCTTCGTTGATCCCGACCTCGAGCAGATCAAGGCGGCGCGCCGCGTCGAAGCCGACTGCGTCGAGCTGCACACGGGCCGCTACACCAATGCGATGGGGCTCAAGGAGCAAGACAGCGAGTTCGAAGGCCTGGTGCAGGCCGCGCGCGCCGCGTACAAGCTGGAGCTCGTGGTCAACGCCGGCCACGGCCTCGATTACCGGAACGTGCGGCGCCTCCGCACCATCCCCGAAATCGTCGAGTACAACATCGGCCACAGCATCATCGCCCACGCCGTCTCGGTCGGCCTCGAGCGGGCGGTGCGAGAGATGAAAGACCTCCTCAGGTAAGCGATGGAGTTGGTCACCGCCGCGGAGATGCGCCAGTTGGACCGCGCCGCCATCGAGACGCGGAACATTCCGAGCCTCCGTCTCATGGAGAATGCCGGAAAGGCGGTGGTCCAGGAGATGGAGCGGTCCTTCGGCCTGCTGCGCGGGAAGACCGTCACCATCGTCGCTGGCAAGGGGCAGAACGGCGGAGACGGCTTTGTGACGGCGCGGTTCCTCCGGCAGCGACGCTGCCAGTCTCGCGTGGTCCTCCTGGCCTCGCCGTCCGCCTTGAAAGGCGACGCCGCCACCAATCTGAAAAAATTTCAGCGAGCGGGCGGGCGCTGCCTCCCGGTGGAAACCACGGCCCAGCTTGCGTCGATCCTGACCCCTCTCCTGCAGGACAGCGATCTGGTCGTGGACGCCATTTTCGGGACCGGCCTGAACGCCCCGGTGCAAGGACTGCCGGCCACGGCGATCACGCTGATGAACGCCTCCCGGAAGCCGATCGTCGCCATCGATCTGCCCTCCGGGCTGGACGGCGATACCGGCGCCGTCCTGGGGACCGCCATCACGGCCACGCTGACCGTGACGTTGGCCCGTCCCAAGCGCGGACTCTATCTGGGCGCCGGCCCCGATCACGCCGGGGCGATCCGTGTGGCGGACATCGGCATCCCGCCCGATCTCATCGCAACGGCGAAGATTCCCGTGACGCTGCTCGAGGCGGCGGACATCCGCGCCCGGCTTCCGGTTCGGTCCCGCACGGCGCACAAGGGAACCTTCGGCCATGCCGGGATCATCGCCGGCTCAGCCGGCAAAACCGGAGCGGCCGCGATGGCCGCGCAGGCCGCACTCCGGATCGGCGCGGGGCTCGTCACGGTCGCGGTCCCGCGCAGCCTGTCGGACGTGCTCGAGGCCAAGCTGCTGGAGGCCATGACCTATCCCGTCCCGGAGACCGAGGCCCGCACGCTGTCCAAGCAGGCCCTGGACGCCTTGCTCTCGTTCGCCGAGACCAAGACCGCGCTGGCCGTCGGACCGGGAATCGGCACGCATCCCGACACCCAGGCGCTGATCCACAATCTGATCGTGTCGGTGAACCGGCCGACGGTCCTCGACGCCGACGGCATCAACGCCTTTGCCGGTCATCAGGAGATGCTCGGTCGGGCGCACGGACCGCTGGTGCTGACGCCCCATCCAGGAGAAATGGCGCGCCTGCTCGGCGTCACCACGGCGGACGTGCAACGGGACCGCCTCGGCATCGCGTCGCGCGTGGCGCACGAGCAGCAGGTCTGCGTGGTCCTCAAAGGCGCGGGCACCGTCGTGTCCGCGCCGGACGGCCGGCTGGCCGTCAATCCGACCGGCAATCCGGGACTGGCGACGGGAGGGACCGGAGACGTGCTGACCGGCATCATCACGGGTTTGCTGGCTCAGGGCATGGCCCCGTGGGACGCGGCCTGCGCCGGCGTCTATGTGCATGGATTGTCGGGTGACCTGGCTGCAGCGGAGAGGGGTGAGATGGGACTGATCGCCGGGGACGTCATCCGTGCGATTACCCTCGCCATCCGCCGCATCCGGGAAGACACCTCGCCGGCTCGATGACCAGCTACCCCGCACGCGTGGCAAAGAAGGTCGGATCGGCGGTCGCGTGGGAAACGGCGTCGGCAGCGGAGACCCACGCCCTGGGCAGGACCTTGGGAGAAGCCTGCGCCGGACGTGAGGTCATCGCCCTCATCGGGCCGCTGGGCGCCGGCAAGACCTGCCTCGTTCGGGGCCTTGCGGAGGGCTTGGGCGTGCCGACCCACCTTGTCGCCAGTCCGACGTTCGTGCTGATCCACGAATATGCCGGCCGTCTGGCGTTGTACCATGCCGACCTCTATCGCCTGGAGGAACGGGACGCCGTGAACGGATTGGGATTGGAAGAATACACGGAGACGCCGGGGGTCACCGTGATTGAATGGGCCGATAAGGCTCCTGGCGTGCTCCCGCGCGACCACCTGTGGATCACCCTGGACCACGCGGGCGGGGATCGCCGGCGCGTGGCGCTCCATCCCCGCGGTGCGCGATCGGCGGAGCTGGTCGCGCGGGCCACGGCGCGCCTCGCCGAACAGTCACGGACGGGAGGCGCATGAAACAGATTTGGGCCCCCTGGCGTCTGGCCTTCATCGAACAGGTCTCGGGCGATTCCGGCTGCATCTTTTGCGAGAAGCCGGCGCTCCGTCAGGACGGGAAGACGTTCATTCTCTGGCGGGGTCGCCATTCGTACGTGCTCATGAACATCTACCCGTACAACAACGGCCATCTCCTGATCGCGCCCTACCGGCACATCGCGGCCATCGAGGACCTTCCCGAGACGATCCTGCTGGACATGCTGCGTTTGTTGCAGCGCTCGATCAAGGCCATCCGAAAAGCCTATGCGCCCGAAGGGTTCAATATCGGCGTGAACCAGGGGAAGGTCGCGGGGGCCGGGATCGAGCACCATATCCACCTGCACGTCGTGCCGCGGTGGAGCGCGGACACGAACTTCATGCCGCTGCTCGGGGAGACCCGCGTCTTGCCGCAGCATCTGAAAGCTTCCTACGCGCGCCTGAAGGCGGCGTTCACTGCGACCGTCGCTCGGCCCAGACCTCGTCTCGTCTCACCCGCCCGCCCCGGGCGCGCCAAAGCGCGCCCTTTCCCCGGGGTCAGCCGCCGCCGCCCGCGATCTCCACGGTCCCCCCGGCAGAACTGACCGCTGATGATCCGCTTGATCCTCGTGGTCGTCCTCATCGCGCTGTCGATTACGTTCTTCTTCCAGAACCGCCAGGAAGAAGCGGTCCTGCACTACTTCGGCGCGAACACGGCCCCGACGCCCATCTATAAACCGATCCTGAGCGCGTTCGGCACCGGCCTGTTGATCATGGGACTCCTCCTGTTCCCCGCCTGGATCAAGCTGCGCATGGAGCTGCGACGAACCCGCACCGCCCTCGCTCGCGCGGAGGAGGAACTGGACCGGCTCCGCGCCACGCAGGGGATTCAGGTCGCTCGCCCGCCGGTGCCGGGGCGCGAGCGCGTCGAGGATGAGGATGCTCCCTGATCTCACGCCGCTCATGCGGCAGTACCGCCAGGTCAAGCAGCGATATCCAGACGCCATCCTCTTCTTCCGGGTCGGAGACTTCTACGAAATGTTCTACGAGGACGCGATCGAGGGGTCGCGCCTCCTCGAGATCGCGCTGACCTCGCGCGACAAGCACAAGGCTGACCACGTGCCTTTGTGCGGCGTCCCCTATCATGCCGCCACCGGCTACATCGCCAAGCTCTTGCGGGCCGGCCGCTCGGTGGCCGTCTGCGATCAGACCGAAGATCCGCAGACCGCCAAGGGTCTCGTGCGACGTGAGGTCGTGCGCGTGTACACGCCGGGCACGTTGATCGAGCCGGACCTGTTGGCCGCCGGCGAGCCGAACTACCTGGCGGCGATCGCGCCGGGATCGTCCGGAGCCGGGCTCGCCTGGCTGGATCTGTCCACAGCGGAGTTCCGGGTGCTGGAACTCCGGGCCCCCTGGGCTGATGCGGTCCGCGACGAGCTGCTCCGGATCGAGCCCCGCGAGGTCCTGGTGCCGGATGAGGAGGCGGATCGGCTCCGAGCGATCGTCACTCCCGCAGCCGCCGCCGTCAAACCGGTCCCTGCCTCGACGTTCCACCGGGCGACCGCGCAGACCCTGCTGCTCGAACACTTCGGCGTCGCTTCCCTGGCCGGCTTCGGGTGCGCTGATATGCCCCTGGCGATCTCCGCCGCGGGTGCCCTCTTGCACTACGTCAAAGCCACGCAGCCGGGCTTGCCCCTGTCCCACTTGACCAGGATCCAGGCTGCCGAGCCAGGCGGCACCATGCTCCTCGACCGGGCGACGCAGCGCAACCTCGAACTGGTCCGGCGAGCCATGGACGGCCAGGTGAGCGGGTCTCTCCTCAATGTCCTCGATCGGACCGTCACATCCTTGGGCGCCCGGCTTCTGCGGGACTGGATCCTCCATCCGTTAACGGATCTGGGGCAGATTGCGAGGCGCCAAGAAGCGGTCGCCGACCTCCACGGGAACCTGGACCGGCGGAGCCGCTTGCGCACCGCCTTGCGCGGCGTGTCGGATCTCGAGCGGTTGATGAGCCGGATCGTACTGGGCGTCGCCAACGCGCGCGATCTCCACGCGCTCAAAGATTCCATCGTCGCCGGCCCGGCCATCACCCGGGTGCTGGGAGCCTGTAACGCCCCGCTGTTGCGCGAGCGGGCCGAGACCTGGGACGATCTCGCGCAACTCGCCTCCAAGATCGAGCAGGCGATCCATCCAGAGCCTCCGGTGTCGGTCAAAGAGGGGGGAGTGATCCGCGACGGCTACAGCGCCGACCTCGACGAGCTGCGCGCGATCAGTCGGGACGGAAAGACCTGGATCGCTCAGCTCGAGCTGCAGGAACGGCAACAGACCGGCATCGACTCTCTGAAAGTTCGCTACAACCAGGTCTTCGGCTACTACATCGAGGTCACGAAGCCCAACCTGCCGCGTGTGCCCGCCCATTACAGCCGCAAGCAGACCCTCGTCAACGCCGAGCGGTTCATCACGCCGGAGCTCAAGGCCCTCGAGGACAAGGTGCTGGGGGCGGAAGACCGCATTCGCGCGCTGGAGTACAACCTGTTCGACACCCTGCGACGGTACGCCGCCGTCTCAGCACCCCGCGTCCAGGCCCTCGCGCGCACGGTCGCGCTGGCCGACGCGTTGGCGTCCCTGGCTGAAGTGGCCGCGGAAGGCGGGTACTGCCGGCCCGAGCTGACGACAGACGACGCGCTCATGATCAAGGACGGCCGCCATCCCGTACTCGAACGGCAGGACCTGCCCGGCGGGTTCATTCCCAACGACGTGCTGATGGGCGGGCCGGACCACCGGCTCCTCATCATCACGGGGCCCAACATGGCCGGCAAGAGCACCTACCTGAGGCAGACCGCGCTGCTCGTGCTGATGGCCCAGATGGGCGGGTTCGTCCCGGCCAAGTCCGCCGTGATCGGACTCGTGGACCGGATCTTCACGCGGATCGGCGCCGCGGACAATCTGGTGGAGGGCCAGAGCACCTTCATGGTGGAAATGACCGAAACGGCCAACATCCTCCACCATGCCACGTCGCGGAGCCTGATCATCCTCGACGAGATCGGACGGGGGACGAGCACATTCGACGGGCTCAGCATAGCCTGGGCCGTCGCAGAGTGTCTGGCCGATCGCGACCGGATCGGCGCCCGGACTCTCTTCGCGACCCACTACCATGAGTTGACAGACCTGGCTCGCACCCATGCGGGCGTGCGGAACTACAATGTGGCGGTCCGGGAACGTGGGGAAGAGATTCTCTTTCTGCGGAAGATCGTGGACGGCGGGGCCGATCGAAGCTACGGCATCCACGTGGCCCGCCTGGCGGGCCTGCCCCGGGACGTCGTCGCGCGCGCGGAGGAGGTGCTCAAGCGGCTGGAAAGTGGATCAGCGGGGACAGATTTCAAACCTGTCCCCATGCAGGACTCTCCGGATCCGACTCTGCCTCCTCCTCACCCGATCCTGGAAGAAGTCCGCCAGATGGACCTGTTCAGCATGACCCCCCTCGAGGCCATGAACAAGCTGGCCGAGATCAAGGAACGATTGGAAAAAAGGGACGGGTCGTAAAAAAATGGGCGGTGGATCCGAGGACCCACCGCCCATGCAACCTGATGGGGACAGATTCAACCTAAGTGGGGACAGATTTGAAATCTGTCCCCATAAGACGCCTAGTGGCCGCCGGCTTTCGGAGCTTCTCCTGTGCAACCTGGTGCGAGATGCTTAAAGAGGACATGCTTCCCGTACTTGAGGCTCCCACCGGCCTGATCCTCACCAAGCACGTCAGTCGGCACACCCGGGAGACCTGCAATCGTACCGCACTCGGACTTCATCGTCGGGAAGCCGGGCTGGGCTGTCATCTTCGGCTGTCCGGGAAACACCGCATCTGACCCGCCCGCCACGACGCCCTTCCAGAGCTTGTCGTCCACATCCTTCACGTTCGTGGCGACGCGCCTGTTCTGCTCGACTTCCTGGACGGTCATCTCGACCACGTCGCCCCTCGTCGTGGGCGGCACCTGCTCCGCCGCAGCGGGGCCGGGCTTCGGCCGAGCCTTGGACTTCAATGCCTCCAAGTCCTTCCCAGAGGCGAAGACGCGCATGTTCTTGCCAGGCAGCATCATGGCCCAGAACTGGTCGATCTCACCGCTGTTCCGGACGCCCTTCCAGACCCAGTTCACCCACACGGCGTCCTCATAGGGATCCACGACGATCACGCGGGCCAGAATGGTCCGGGGCTGGCTGAAGTCTTCCTCAAAGCGCTCTGAAAAAGCCTCGATGGCCAGGGCGGTCCCAGCCAGCGCACCCACGAGCAGGAGTGCGGCGCCGACCGCCGTAACCTTGGAATAAGCCTTCATGAGACTCCCTCCTTAACTAGTCGATAAAGAAATTTTAAGAGCCGATTACTTGAGCACCTTGAAGGAGGTGATCGTCGGACGACCGTTCACATCGTCGACGTGCACTTCCAAGTTCACCAGTTCCTGGTTCGCCTTCATCATCTGGTCCATCAAGCTCTTGTCCTTGACGGCCAACCGGATGGTGGTTTGTGCATGGTACCACCCGGAATACGGCGCGTTCTTCTCCGTCCCGCCCTGGAAACCCCACGCTCCGCCACCAGCCCAACCCTCCGGCACTTCGGTGGTCTGTACCGATGTGCGTCCGCCCGGTGTTCCCGATCCCGGAGCCCCGGTGTTCCAGTATTGAATCCCGAAGAGGACCTCGCCGTCCGGATTCTCGGCCCATTGAGCCCAGATCCGACCCTTTAAGGTTTCAGCCGCTGCTTCAGTAGCTGGCCACCAGCCCACCACCAGCAAGGCAAAAACCGCAGCAATGATGATGCCTTTTTTCATCCTGTCTCCCTCCTTCTCAACTCTATGAAGATGACATAAGCGTGTGCGACGAATGACTGCTTCCATTCATATCACCTGACCAAAAGCTTGTGCAACCTAAAAATTAATGAACAAATCCAACCTGGTAGCGTGGGATGCTACTAAAGGGGCGAAGGCTTGTCAAGAAAATTTTAGACAGGCACGACCCTCCTTTAACTCATTGAAAGGGCTTATTTATTCTGCACCTGGCCGATGACGAGATTTGCCATGCCGGTGGTGAGTCGCCCCGCTTCCGGAACGACATCCGGCACGAAGCAATAGTCGCCCGTTTTCCATGCCAGAAGAGACGCCAGCGGCTCTCGTCCCTCCGCCGTGCCCAGATCCGCCGCGATGATCTTCCCGCCCTGGAGATAAATGGTGCCCGAGTCCCCGTCCCGCTTCAACACCAGCGCGCCGGTCCTCTCGTGCAGCTCCAACATTTGCAGAAGGTCCAGCAGATCGGTGTCGGCGAGCTTCCCGGTGATGTTGATCGAGTCGGGCCGGATGTTCTTCACGGCCTCGACACGGGCCAGCAGCGCCTCCACGCGGGCATGCAGGTCGCCGAGGTCGCAGGGTTTCGCCAAATAGTCATCGGCTCCCATCCTGAGCCCCCGGATCCGGTCGCGGTCGTCATCTTTCGCCGTCAGGAACAGGAAGGGGATCGTGCACGTCCGGGGGTCCGCTCGGAGTCGCCGGCACAGGACGTACCCGTCCATGACGGGCATCATGATGTCCGCGACGATGAGGTCGGGCCTGGCCTCCGCGATCCGCTCCAGCGCCTCCATCCCGTGGGAGGCGGTCCGCACCACGTAGCCCCGCTGGCCCAGGTACAGCTCGATCGTCCGCGCCAACCGGGTTTCATCCTCCACCACCAGGATGTTCGGCAGGTCCGGCATCACGTCCTCATCCAGCTCTTTGAGTACCTGTGCGGATCTCAGGGGCGCACCGGCCTTGAACCACGTCCTCCGTGATCGTCACGGAGCGGACTTGCGGGTTCGCGGGAATCTCATACATCAGGTCGAGCATGACGCCCTCCATGATGGCCCGGAGCGCCCGGGCGCCGGTCCGCAGCCGGACCGCTTGCCTCGCGATCGCCTTGATCGCGCCGTCGGTGAACGTCAATTCGACGCCTTCCAGCGCGAACATCGTCCTGTACTGCTTGAAGAGCGCGTTGCGGGGCTCCGTCAGCACGCGGATCAGCGCCGATTCGTCCAACTCGGAGAGACTCACGACAATGGGGAAGCGGCCGACGAATTCCGGAATCAAGCCGTAGCGTTGGAGGTCTTCCGGCTGGACCCGGGCCAGCAGCTCGTCCTGCCCGTTCTTTTCCACCGGACGGACATCGGCGCCGAACCCCATCACGCGCTCGCGCGACCGGCGCCCGACGATCTGGTCGAGACCGACGAAGGCCCCGCCGCAGATGAAGAGGATGTTGGAGGTATCCACCTTGATGAACTCCTGCTCGGGATGCTTCCGGCCTCCCTTGGGCGGCACGTTGCAGATCGTGCCCTCCACCAGCTTGAGCAGGGCCTGCTGGACGCCTTCTCCCGAGACGTCCCGCGTGATCGACGGGCCCTC
>VBOO01000086.1 GCA_005877505.1 Nitrospirota bacterium | reverse complement strand
GAGTGGGGCGACCGGATGTTTTACGCCTCGGGCTATTTCGAGCAGCTCTACGAGTACGCCGTGGAGTTGATCACGAAGGGGAAGGCCTACGTGGACAGCCTGAGCGCCGAGGAGATCCGGCAGTACCGGGGCACGCTGACTGAGCCGGGGAAGGACAGCCCCTACCGGAATCGGTCGGTCGCGGAGAACCTGGACCTCTTCGCGCGCATGCGGGCGGGCGAGTTCACCGACGGGGCCCACGTGCTCCGCGCCAAGATCGACAT
Source organism: Nitrospirota bacterium (assembly GCA_005877505.1). Classification (GTDB taxonomy): domain Bacteria; phylum Nitrospirota; class Nitrospiria; order Nitrospirales; family NS-4; genus NS-12. Next base: position 9,312 of record VBOO01000086.1, on the reverse strand, counting down.
GGCCTCGCCCAACGTGAACATGCGGGACCCGACCATGTACCGCATCCGGCACGTCGCCCATTACCGGACGGGCGACCGGTGGTGCATCTACCCGACCTACGACTATGCCCATCCGATCTCGGACGCCATCGAGGGGATCACCCATTCCATCTGCACGCTGGAGTTCGAGGACCATCGCCCGCTGTACGACTGGTTCCTGGCCAACGTCAGCGTGCCCTGCCATCCCCAGCAGATCGAGTTCGCGCGGCTCAACCTCAGCCATACCGTCATGAGCAAGCGGCGGCTGCTGGAGCTGGTCGGCAAGGGGCACGTGAACGGCTGGGACGATCCGCGCCTGCCGACCCTCAAGGGCTTGCGGCGGCGGGGCTATACGCCCGAGGCGATCCGCGCCTTCTGCGAGCACATCGGTGTGCAGAAGCGCGACGGAGTCGTCGAGATGGCCCTGCTCGAGCACTTCATCCGCGAGAACCTGAACAAGCGCGCGCCGAGGGTATTGGCGGTGCTGCGGCCCCTGCGGGTGGTCATTGACAACTACCCGGAGGGCCGGGTGGAGGAGGTGGAGGCCGTCAACAACCCGGAGGATCCCGGCATGGGGACGCGGAAGGTGCCCTTCTCCCGCGTCATCTACATCGAGCGGGACGACTTTCGCGAGGCGCCGCCGAAGAAGTTCTTCCGCCTCGCGCCCGGCCAGGATGTCCGCCTCCGCTATGCCTACATCATCACGTGCGTGGGGGTCGTGAAGGACGAGCGCACCGGCGAGGTGGTCGAGCTGCGCTGCACCTACGATCCGGAGACGCGGACGGGCGGGCCGCAGGCGGGCCGCAAGGTGAAGGGCACGATCCACTGGGTGTCGGCGTCCCACGCGCTGGATGCGGAGGTGCGGTTGTACGAGCACCTCTTCGTCAAAGCCGACGCGGGCGACATCCCGGAGGGACAGGACTACACGGCGAATCTGAATCCCAACTCGCTGGAGCGACTGACGGGATGTAAGGTCGAGCCAAGCCTCGCAGGCGCGCAGCCTGGCAGCCGGTATCAGTTCGAGCGGCAGGGCTACTTCTGCGTGGACCCCGAGTCGGCCGCGGGCAGGCTCGTCTTCAACCGGACGGTGGCGTTGCGGGACTCCTGGGCCAAGATCGAGAAGGCCCAGCAGGAGGGCTAGCGTTCGGGACAAGAGCGGGTGGGGCCGAGCGGGCCGGATCGGTAGGGGCGGACCTGCGTGTCCGCCCAAGAGAGGGCAACCACACAGGGTTGCCCCTACGCCAGCAGCCCGGCGGAGCGCAAGAACGTCAAAGCCACTTCGCTGACGGGCAGGTGCTTGCCGTCCACTTGATAGTTCAGCGTCCGCATGATCTCATCCGAGATCAGCCCCGACAGTTGCTCCAGCGCGCGCTTCAACGGAGGATGCTTCGTCAGCGCATCAGCGCGTACGGCCAGCGACGCCTGATACGGCGGAAAGCAGCCCTTGTCGTCCTTGAGGACCTTCACATCCAGCACCGACAGCAGCCCGTCCGTCGCGTTGGCGGCGACCATGTCCACCTGTTTCTGCTCAAGGGCCTTGTAGAGCAGGCCCAGGTCCATCGTTCGGGGCGATCTCTTGAGAGGCAGCTTGTAGGTCTTGAGGAGACCGACCAGGCCGTCCCGCCTCTGCTGGAACTCGTAGCCCACGCCGAGCGTCCACCCGTTGGCGAGTCCGGCCGCATCGCTCAGGGTTTCGATCTGGTGTTTGCGCGCGTCCTCTCCGCGGATCACCATCGCAAAGGTGTTATTGAACCCCAGCGGATCCAGCCAGTCAATGTTGAAGCGCTTTTTGTATTCTTTCCGCACGCGTGTCAGCGCTTCGGCCGGAGTGGGCGTGGGAGGGGCTCCTTTGGCGGGGCCCCGTCCCACTCGTGCTGAGGACAGGGGCAGTTTGAGGATCGCGGACAGCGCGGTGCCGGTGTACTCGGGATAGAGATCGAGGTCGCCCTTCACCAGCGCCTGGTGCGCCAGCAGCGTGCCGCCCAGGTTCAGCTTGCGGTCCACCCGTTCAGACAGCCGCAGGCTCACGTGCTGGGCGACGATCTCGCCCAGGATCACCTGCTCGGTGAAATTCTTGGAGCCCACGGTGAGCTGGCGTCCCCTGCTGCATCCGAGGATCCAGTGAGCGCCCGCGGCGGCGATCAGACCGGCGACAATTTTTTCTCCGCCCATCCGAGTCCTCCGTCGGCCAGCAGGGCGATGAACGCGGCCGGCACGGCGCCGGCCAGGATCTGCGTCGTGTCCACGGAAGCCAACCCCCGGAAGATGAACACGCCCAGCCCACCCCCGCCGATGGCCGCCGCGATCGTCGCCGTCCCGATCGTCGTCACGGTCGCGACCCGCACGCCGGCGAGGATCATGCGCGCCGCCAGCGGTAACTCCACCTCCCAGAGCAGTTGCCGGCCGGTCATCCCCATGGCAATCGCCGATTCCCGGACCGCCCGGTCCACACCCAGGATGCCGGCCAGCGTGTTTCGCAGGATGGGGAGCAGCGCGTAGAGCACCAGCGCGACGATCGCCGTCTGCTTCCCGATCCCGCCCAGCAGCGGGATGGGGATCAGGAACCCGAAGAGCGCAAGGCTCGGCACGGTCTGCATCACGTTGGCGAACCCGATCATCCACTTTTGTAATTGTGTGCGCCGGGTGAGCAGGATGCCGGTCGGCACAGCCACAGCGATCGCGATCGCCATGGACACGCCGACCAGGAGTAGGTGCTCCACCGTCAACTCGACTATTTCCAGCGCGAGCTCAGGCGTCATTAGATGTTCACACTCGAATCAGTCAGGATGCTCAAAATGAGCCATCCAACGAGGCCGCAGGGAGCGAGGACCCTGAGGCGTACTGTTCTGTACGTTGAGGGGTTCGACGGGTACCCATTGCCTGGTTTCGTGCAATGGGTGATGAGAACAAAGTGGGGGGCCATTTTCAGCATCCTGTTACCTGGGTGTCGAGGCAGGCAAGGAACGCGCGGACTTCTTCTCCCTGGGCGCGGAGAAATTCGGCCGGCGTGGCCAGGACCGCCAGCCGGCCGTCGTGGAGCAGCGCGATGCGCGTGGCCACCAGCAGCGCCTCGCGGACGTCGTGCGTCACGAAGATCGCCGTCTTGCCGATCTCCCGGCGGAGCGCGAGAAACTGGCGCTGCAGCTCGACGCGGGTGACCGGGTCCACCGCGCCGAACGGCTCGTCGAACAGCAGGAGCGGCGGATCGGCCGCCAGCGCGCGGGCGACGCCGACCCGCTGGCGCTGGCCCCCGGAGAGCTCGCGGGGGTAGCGGGCGGCGAACTGCGCGGGCGGCAGCCCGACCTGCTCGAGCAGGGCGTGGACGCGGTCGCGGATTTTCTCGGCGGGCCAGCCCTCCAGGCGCGGCACGAGGCCGACGTTCTGCTCGACGGTGAAGTGCGGGAACAGGCCCGCTTCCTGGATCACGTAGCCGATCCGCCGCCTGAGACGGATCGCGTCCCACGCCGCGGTGGGCATGCCCTCGACCCGGACTTCGCCCGCGCTCGGCTGAAGCAGCGCGTTGACCAACTTCAGCGCGGTGGTCTTGCCGGAGCCGCTGCGCCCGAGGAGCACCAGCGTCTCGCCTGCCTCGACGTCCAGGCTCATGCCGCGCAGGACGTCTTTCCCGCTGAGCCGGCAGGAGACGTTCCGGAACGAGACGAGGGGCCTCATGCGTTCGCGGGCGGGGGCGAGGCCGCGATCCAGAGGTTCTCGGCGAATGGCCACTCGCCGTCCACCCATTGCGCTTCGCACACGAAGCCCGCGCGCGTCGCCATACCGGGGATCTCTTCGACGCGGTACTTGTGGCAGGCCTCAGTCCAGATGGTTTCGCCTTCGCCCAAGGTGCAGGTGAACTCGGCGGCTCGGATCGTCACGGTTTGCTTTCGTGTGGACCGGAGGTGCATCTCGATCCGGCGCTCCTTCGCGTTCCAGCGCGCTTCGTGGGCAAAGTTCCGGAGCACGAAGTCGCCGCCCAGCTCGCGGTTGATACGACCGAGGAGGTTGAGATTGAACGCCGCCGTGACGCCGGCAGGGTCGTCGTAGGCCAATATCAGGTCGGCCACCGGCTTCTCCAGGTCGGTCGCCAGCAGCAGCGCGTCGCCCGGCTTCATGCACTGTCGGAGTTCCAGCAGGAAGACATCGGCCGCCGGCCGATCGAAATTGCCTATGTTACTGCCCAGAAAGAGCACCAGAAGCGTCTGGTCCCGACGCCGGCGGGACGACGCCTGCCGGATGCCGTCCAGGTAGGGCACCTCCAGTCCCACCACGCTGATCGAGGGTAAGTCCGCCAGGCCCTGCTCGCACCTGACGAGCGCCGAGGCCGAGAGATCGATGGGGAAATAGGTCACGGGTTCGCGCCGCGCGAGGGCTTCGAGGATCCAGCGCGTCTTGCGGCCACTCCCGCTGCCGAGCTCCGCCACGACCACCGGCGGGGGCAGGCGCTCGAGGATATCGGGAGAGTACCGGCGCAGCAGGCGGTCGCCGGCGCGGGTGAGCCCGTATTCCGGCAACACCGTGATGGCTTCGAACAGCGCCGTGCCGAGCTCGTCGTAAAGATACTTCGACGGAAGCTCCTTCTGGCCGGGCTTGCCGAGTCCCTCGCGCACTTCGCGCGCGAATTCGAGGAGCGCCTGCATTAATTTTCCACGCACCGGAAGCCGGCGTAGACGTAGGGGTAGTTCGGTCGGAACCAATTGCGGAACGACCGGCGCAGCAGCCGCGCCGCCGTCCGCGGCGAGGCCCCCTTCAGCACGAAGTGGTCGCCGTCGAAGAAGGGCGCCGAGTAGCCGGGATAGAACGGGAAGGGTTGGAAGCCGGGAAAGGGCTGAAAGGGCGTCGTCGTCCATTCCCATCCGTTGCCGACGAGTTGCGACACGCCGAAGGCGCTGTCCCCCAGCGGCGTGGCGGTGACGGGGATGGGGTCCCAGTGTCGGAAGTCGAAGTTGCCGCGCTGCTCGTCGGGTGGCTCGTTGCCCCACGGGTACAACCTTTCTGAGCCTGTCGGCGTCCCGTAGGCCGCGCGATGGAACTGGGCCTCGGTCGGCAAGGTCTGGCCAACCCACTGCGCGTAGGCCTTCGCCTGCTCGTACGTCACGTAGACCGGCCAGTCAAGGGGCAGCGGGATGGCGCCCGCCATCGCGCGCCAGCACCACTGGTCGCCGCGCCGCGTCCAGAAGGGGGGCGGCTGGGTGCCGGCGCGCACGAACTCCAGGTACTCCCCGTTGGTGATCTTGTGCTTGCTGATCGCAAACGCGGGCACGTGGACCGTGTGTTCGTCGAACTCGTTGTCCCATCCGAACGCGCCGTCGGGGCCGAACCCGTCATGACGCGGGCGACCCAGCGTCACAGGACCAGCCGGGATCTCGATCATGGCGTGATCCGACGTCAACCCGGCCTGGTGTGGGCGGGTGTACAGGGCCAGTTTGTGGTGTGGAGTCGCCTGGTGCAGGATGTACGCGAAGGTCTCGGCGTGCATCAGCCGGTGCTCGACGGCCACGTGAAGGCTCTGCTCCGGCGCCTCATCCAGCACGTCATCTAAGGTTTGACGAACTCGTTGATTGTAGCTGAGGACCTCCTTCACCGCCGGCCAGTCCGACGGCTTGTCGTCCGGCATGCGGCCCACCCGGCATGCGGCCCACTGGCGGATCGATCCCGAACGCGAACAGTTGATCGAACGAGGCGTGCAAGGACTTCAGGCGCAGCGCACCCTGGCCGATCTGGTTCCAATCGAACGCCTCCAGATGGCCGAGGTAGAAGATGATGCGGTGGCGCTCCGGGATCGGTCGCTCGTAGAGCGCCTCGGGCCTGACCATCCTGAAGAGGGTGTCGGTGCGCGCCCGGGCTTCGATGAGGGATCGGGCGAGCGGCGTGCGCGGTCTCATGGGGCGATTGTGCCTTGGCGCCTGTCGCTTGCGCAAGCGTTTTAGCCCGCGGCGACCATCCGGATGCGGTGGTTGAAGGTATCGGCGATGTAGAGGTGGCCTGCAGAGTCAACCGCGACGCCGAAGGGATAGTTCAGGCTAGAGGCGGTCGCCGGGCCGCCGTCTCCGGCGAACTGCGGGGTCCCGTTTCCGGCAACGGAGGTGATGATCTTGGTCTTTGGGTTCCACTTGCGGATCAGATGATTGTCGGAATCCGTGATGTAGAGGGTCCCATCGGCGGCCAGCGCGAGGCCGGCCGGCCGGGACAGGCTCGTCGAGAACTCGTTGGGCATTCCCTGATAGCGATACTGCGTCCCGTCCCCGGCAACCGTGCTGATGGTGCGCGTGGCCAGGTCCACTCTTCGGATGCGCCCGCTGAAAGTATCCGCGATGTAGAGATTGCCCTCGGCGTCCAGGGCGAGCCCGCTCGGGCCGGACAGCGCGGCATGCACGGCCTTGTGCCCGTCGCCGTCGTACTCCCGCTCGCCGTTGCCCGCATAGGTCATGATCCGGCCCGTTTCGAGGTCCACCACCCGGACGCGATAGTTCGCCAGATCGGCGATGAACAGCAGATCGCGCTGCTCATCGAGCGCCAGCGCCACCGGTTCATTGAGCATCGCCTTTATGGCCGGCCCGCCGTCGCCGGCAAAGCGGGCCGCGCCGGTGCCCGCCAGCGTCCAGATCATGCCGGTGGCGGCGTCCACGCGCCGCACGCGATGATTGAACGTGTCGGCGATGTAGAGGGTGCCGCGACTGTCCGCGACCACCGCGGAGGGGAAGTTGAGCGTCGCCGCGACGGCCGGCCCCCCGTCGCCCTTGAAGCGTCCCTTTTCGGCCGACCCGACGAGGAACCGGACGGTGCCGCTCTGATCGGCGAGCTGCACGACCTTTTCCTCCTTGATCTTGACGGGATCGGCTAAGGGGTCGAGTTCGTCGGTGGTGTGGGCAGAGGATTCTTCTACACCTGCCTGCTCCGTGGAGCTTCCTTCGCCGGCGACGGTAGTGATGACGCCGGTGGTCAGATCCACCTTGCGGATGCGGTGGTTCTCGGAATCGGCGAGGTAGAGCGCGGGGCCGGCAATGGTGACGCTCTTCGGCTCGTTGAGGCAGGCTTTTAGCGCCGGGCCGCCGTCGCCCGAGCAACCCGGCTCGCCGGCGCCGGCGATGGTGGTGATCGTGTCTGGGGCTATGCTGATCATCAGATTACCTGTTTATCCCCCGCCTTCGCCCTCCCCCTCAAGGGAGGAGGGATCTTACACGCTGCCGAGCCCCTCGCGGATGAGGCGGCCCATCTCCTTCATGCCTACGAGCGTGCATCCTGGCGACTGGATGTCCTTCGTCCGGTAGCCCTTCTCGAGCACACGGACGATCGCTCGCTCGATGGCCGCCGCTTCCTTGTCCAGGTTGAAGGAGTAGCTCAACATCATGGCCGCCGAGGCGATGGTGGCGATCGGATTGGCGAGGTCCCGGCCGGCGATGTCAGGCGCGCTCCCGTGGATCGGCTCATATAATCCGATCCGGCCTCCGGCGCCGATCCGGCCCCCGGCGCCGACGCGGCCCCCGAGGCTGGCCGAGGGGAGCATGCCGATCGAGCCGGTCAGCATGGCCGCCTCGTCGCTCAGGATGTCGCCGAACAGGTTGGTGGTCACGAGCACGTCGAACTGCTTCGGGTTGCGGATGAGTTGCATGGCGCAGTTGTCCACGTAGAGGTGGGTGAGCTCGATGTCCGGATAGCCTTTCGCGACGTCGCTCACCACGCGGCGCCAGAGCTCCGAGGATTCGAGGACGTTCGCCTTGTCCACGGAGGTGACCTTCTTCCGCCGCCTGCGGGCCGCTTCGAAGGCGACCTTGGCGATGCGGACGATCTCCGCGGTCGTGTAGACCTCGGTGTTGACGCCCCGCTCGCCATCGGCCGTCTTCTCGATGCCCTTGGGCTTGCCAAAGTAGATGCCGCCGGTCAATTCGCGGACGACCAGGAGATCGGTGCCGGTGATGACCTCGGGCTTCAGCGTGGAGGCGTCCGCCAGCATCGGGTACAGCTTCGCGGGGCGCAGGTTCGCGTACAGGCCCAACTGCTCGCGCAGGCCCAGGAGCGCGCGCTCGGGGCGCACGTCGTAGGGCAGGCCGTCCCACTTGGGGCCGCCCACGGCGCCGAGCAGAATCGCGTCGCTCGCCTTCGCGAGCGTGAGCGCCTCCTCAGGAAGCGGCCGGCCGGTCTTGTCGATGGCGGCGCCGCCCACGTCGGCCGCGCGGAACTCGAAGGCGTGGCCGTACTGCGCGGCGACCGCCTCCAAGACCTGCACAGCCTGCGGCACGATCTCGGGCCCGATTCCGTCGCCGGGCAGGACTGCGATGCGCGCCTTCATGTCTTGAGCAGCCCGGCCTGGCGGGCGTACGCGAACACGCCCCCGGCCTTGATGATGTCCAGCACGTCGCCGAGTGGGCGCAGGCGGTAGGTCTTCCTGCTGCTCAGGTTTTTCAATGTGCCCGCCGGAATGTCGATCTCCAGCTCGTCGCCGGTCTTGATCTCCGTGATCAAGCGCTGGGTGGATTCGAACGGCATGCAGAAGGCGCCGTCCACGACGTTCCGGTAGAAGATCCTCGCGTAGGATTCGGCGACGACCGCCTGGGCGCCCGCGATCTGCAGCGCCTCGGCGGCGTGCTCGCGCGAGGAGCCGCAGCCGAAGTTCTTCCCGGCGATCACGATCCGATAGGGCGAACGGTAGTCGTTCTCGGGCGCGAACCTGACGTTCCCGTGCGGAAGCCCGGCCGCGGCGTCCGGCACGCCCGAGAACGCGTATTTTCCGTAGAGCTTGCGTTCTTCGGGATCGCTCAGGCTGTAGACGAGGTGTTTTGCGGGGATGATCTGATCGGTGTCGATGTTGTCCCCGATGACGTAGGCCTTACCGCTGATCAAGTCTTGCACGCGGCATCCTGCTTACGGCAACTCGCGGCTCACAGGAACTGGCGCGGGTCGGTGATCTCACCCAGGATCGCGGAGGCCGCCACCGTGTAGGGTGAGGCGAGATAGACCTGGGCCGTCTTCGAGCCCATGCGGCCGGGGAAGTTCCGGTTGGTGGTCGAGATGCAGACCTCGCTCTTGTTGAGCCGGCCGAACGTGTCCGATGGGCCGCCCAGACACGCCGCGCACGAGGCCCCCTGCGAGATCTGGGCCCCGGAGTTCTGGAAGATCTCGAGCAGGGTCTCCCCATTCAGCCTGGTGGACGCCAGGCCGCGCGCCACCTCGGTCGTGGCCGGCACGATGTAGGTGTCGGCTTTCACCTGCCGGCCCTTGAGGATCGTGGCCGCCGCGATGAAGTCATTCAGCTTGCCGCCGGTGCACGAGCCGATGTAGGCGCGGTCCAGCTTGATG
>VBOO01000120.1 GCA_005877505.1 Nitrospirota bacterium | reverse complement strand
GACTTTGTGTTGAGCGAGGCCAAGCGGCTTCGCCTGCGGTACCCGAAGCTGTTGGTGGCGCCGCTGCTGTACCGGGTCGAGGACGGCCAGCTCTACCAGCTCCGCGAGGGCACGCTGTAGATTATATGCCGACCGACGTCACTCAATCCGACAAAACCGTTCTCGTCCAGATCGACAAGCTCGTCCACGGCGGAAAAGGACTCGCGCATGAAGGGGCGATGGCGATTTTCGTCGAAGGCGTGCTTCCAGGCGAGTCGGTCCGTATCCAGCTCGCGCGCGTCAAGAAAGGATACGCGGAGGGGCGACTTCGTGATGTCGTGACGCCGTCCCCGGACCGGACCACTGCGCCGTGCCCGGTCTATGGACAATGCGGCGGGTGCCAGCTCCAGCATGCGAGCGCCGCGGCCCAACTTGCGATGAAACGAAGCATTCTGGCGGAGACCCTCGCACGGCTCGGTGGGCTGACCGAGGTGGACGTCCCGCCACTCGTAGCGTCCCCCGAAGTCTATGGCTACCGCACCCGCGCTCGTCTGGCGGTGGTCGTCCCCAAAGGAAAAAGGGCGAGCCTGGCCTACCACGAGGAGGGCAGCCACCGGTTGGTGCCGATTGCCGCCTGTCCTGTACTGGCGCCGCGCCTCAACGAGGCGGTGGCCCATCTCAATCTCGCGCTTGCCGGATCAGGGATGATGGCGGCCCGGATACAGGAGGTCCGTCTGGGCTATGCGGTCGCGACAGGAGACCTGGTGATCCAGTACGAGGCCGAGCATTGCACGCGTCGGCAGGCTGAAGGCTGGTTTGAGTGGGTGCGAACCGGACTGGCCGGGCTGAAGGGGCAGGTGATGATCGCCGGGCGCGGTCTCCAGCAGCGCCGGTGGGTGGACGGAGAGACCGCCCTGACCGAGCAGGTGGCGGGACTGCGCCTCCGGTGCAGCGATCGGTCGTTTGTGCAGGCTAACTGGCGGTTGAACGAGACGCTGGTCGGGACCGTGGCCGGCTGGGCTCTGGCAGGACAGGAGCGCGCGCCGCTCCGGGTGCTGGAACTCTATGCGGGGATCGGTAACTTCGGACTATCGCTTGCGCGCGGCGGGGCGTTGGTGACCTTGGTCGAGGCAAACCCGGCGGCGCTGGCGGACGCCCGCTACAACGCGCGGGTGAATCACGTCGGCCGGTGCCGATTCCGGCAAGGCCCGGCTGAGACGATTCTGGATTCCAGCACGCCGGACGAGTACGATCTCGTACTGATGGACCCCCCACGGACCGGCCTCAGTAAGGAGGCCCTCACGGGGCTCCTCCGGCTGAAGCCGCTCCGTCTTGTGTATCTTTCCTGCGATCCCCCTACGCTGGCCCGTGATCTGCGGGCGTTGCGGGAAGCGGGGTACCGCGTGGCACGGCTACAGGGGTTTGACATGTTTCCCCAGACCATGCACATCGAGACGCTTGTCGAGCTGACGCTGGCGGCCCAAGACGCGCTGCGTCAGCTCGCTTTCCATGCGAAGCGGGAAGATTCCGATTCCTGCTCCGAGGATGACTCGGCCAGGGACTCGAGGGCGCCATCTTTCTGCATCCACGCCTCGATCATGTCGGCTTTGAATCGCCACTGTCCGCCAACCTTATAGGCCGGCAGCTTGTGGTCCTTCACCAGCCGGTAGACCGTCCGTTCCGTGACGGCCAGGTACGTCGCCACGTCCTTGACGGTCATGAGTGTATTCGACGTCTGTTTCTTTTGCTTTTCCATCAGCATGGGGACCTCCTCTCGCTCCTTCCTCTCCTTAAGCATCTTCAGCGCGACAACTTTTCTCCTCTCCTCTGTGAACGGTGAAGTCTAGTCAAACAACATTGTTCGATTTCTTATCTCTCCGTGAACGAGCAATGACGATGCCAAGTGGTGGGTCTAGACAATACCCGCGCATAGTCAAAGGGATAGAGAAAAGGTGGATATCCGTCAGCGAACAAAAATGTGCAAAGTCATGAAAAAGAGTAACTATTCTGTATGGAACTCCATACACTGTTTGCACATGAATGACGCAATCTACGTCGCGTTGACCACCATGAACCGTTCCGGTAAGATGCCGGTCCCTCGGTAAAACAGGAGCCCGGCTTCCCCTTGGATTACAAGAAGGCAGGGGTTGATATCGACGCCGGTAACGAGTTCGTACGGCGTATCCGCGCCCTCGTCCGATCGACGTTCCGCCCTGAAGTCCTGACGGATATCGGAGGATTCGGCGGCCTGTTCCGCTTCGATCCGAAGAAATATAAGGACCCTGTCCTAGTCTCGGGCACGGATGGGGTGGGGACCAAGCTGAAGGTCGCCTCCTTGATGGGACGCCACGACACGGTCGGCATCGATCTGGTCGCGATGTGCGTCAACGACGTGGCGGTCTGTGGAGCCGAGCCGCTTTTCTTCTTGGATTACCTCGCGGTCGGAACGCTGGCGGTCGGGCAGGCCGAAACGATCATCGCCGGAGTCGTCGAGGGATGCCGGCAGGCCGGCTGCGCGCTCATTGGGGGAGAGACCGCCGAAATGCCGGGGTTCTATCCGGACGGCGAATACGATCTGGCCGGCTTTGCGGTTGGGGTGGTCGAGCGGGACCGGCTCATTGACGGGCGCCGTGTCCGACCGGGTGACGTCGTCATCGGATTGGCGTCGACCGGGCTGCACAGCAACGGCTATTCACTGGTGCGCCACGTGTTGCTGGAGCAGGCCAAGATGTCGCTGAAGGAGCAGGTGCCGGGGCAGGGAGAGACGTTAGGAGAAGTGCTCCTCCGGCCCACCCGGATCTACGTGCGGACCATCCGGGCCCTGGTTGAGGCCGGGGACATCCGTGCGATCGCCCATATCACAGGAGGCGGGCTCACCGAGAACCTACCCCGAGTCCTGCCGGAGGGGTGCCGGGCCGTCATCACGCGAAAAGCCTGGACGCCGTCGCCTCTTTTCGGCCTGATCCAATCGCGTGGTCAAGTGGCCGATGACGAGATGTATCGGGTGTTCAACATGGGAATTGGCTTGGTGTTGGTGGTACCTCCGGATCGGGCCGACGCTACGTTGCGGTTGGCCGAGGCTCAACGGGACAAGGCGTTCCGGATCGGCGTGATTGAAATGGGCGAACGGGGCGTCCGGTATGCCTGAGGCGAAACTGCGAGTGGGGGTGCTGGCCTCCGGGCGTGGCTCCAATCTGCAGGCGATCATAGATGCGATCGAAGCGGGCACACTGACGGCCCGGATCGCCGTAGTCGTCAGCAACAAGCAGGACGCGCAGGCCCTTGAGCGCGCGCGCCGCCATGGGATGCCGGGTGTGTTCCTGGACCCCGCACCGTACAAAGCCCGCGCCGACGGCCGCGAAGCCTACGATCGGGCAGTCCTGGAAGTCCTCCAGAAGCACGACGTCGAGCTGGTGGCGCTGGCGGGCTACATGAAGATCGTCACGCGGGTGCTCATTGCCGCCTATCCCAACCGGATCATGAACATCCATCCCTCGCTCCTGCCGTCGTTCCCTGGGCTGAAGGCCCAGCAGCAGGCGCTCGACTGGGGCGTGAAAGTGTCGGGGTGCACGGTCCACTTCGTGACTGAAGTGGTGGATACGGGGCCGATCATCCGGCAAGCGGCCGTCCCAGTCAAGGAGAACGACACGGCGGAGACGCTGGAAGCGCGCATTCTGGCGGAAGAGCACCGCATCTATCCCGAAGCCATCCAACTCTTCGCCGACGGGCGTCTCTCGGTCGAAGGGCGGCGCGTGCGTATCCGCTAGCGCCGCTAGAGTCGGTTGTGTATAATTCGTCGCACATTGGGAGACGGGAGGGGGGTTAGCTCAGCTGGGAGAGCACGACGTTCGCAACGTCGGGGTCGGGGGTTCAAATCCCCTACCCTCCACCACTCTCGCTAGCGCGACGTGATTCGATATACGTTAAACGTTCAACGTGAATCTTAGACTGAGAGTTTCTTGCCGTTTAACGATTAACGGTTAACGTTTAACGACGAGTCATGATCACAACCGACATGTTGACCAACTACATTCAACGTATCATCCCCGATGCGAAGGTGTCCGTGACGGACCGCACGGGCACGATGGACCATTTCAGCATCCGGGTCGTCTCGGACCTGTTCAAAGGCAAGAACCTCCTGGATCGGCACCGGCTCATTTACCACGCGTTGGATGAGCCGATGAAGGACGGGCGCATCCACGCCTTAGAAATCAAAGCCGAGACCACGGACGGTACTTAGGAGGAAAAGCGATGGCTGATCCAATCGAGCAGGAGATTCAGGACGAGATCAAAAAGCACAAGATCCTCATCTACGGGAAGGGCACTAAGGCGCTGCCCATGTGCGGGTTCACCCGCGAGACGGTGCAGTTTTTCGACAAGTACGGGTATCCCTACGAGGTCGTCGATGTCCTGCCGAATCCGGCCAAGCGGGAGGCGCTCACGAAGATGACAAATTGGCCGACACTGCCCAAGGTCTTCATCAACGGGCACTTCTACGGGGACACTGACATCCTGGAGCCGATGGAAAAGAAGGGGGAACTCGAGCCTCTTCTGAAAGAAGCCTTCAAGAACGGCTGAGCCGCTCCCTGTGCTTGCAACAGGGACACGGCGTGGCCCCAAAACCCCTTGTTTTCTCAAGACCTTGTTTGCATCAACCGCGCCCTTTGTGATACGGTCACCTATTCGATATCCCAGGACTGGAGATGCTCACCGAAGAGTTGATGCAGGGTGCTCAAAAGTACCTAATGGATACATACACCCGCTATCCCTTGGCGCTCGCCAGGGGGCAGGGAACGCGTGTGTACGACGTCGAGGGACGCGAGTACCTGGACTTTCTGGCTGGCGTGGCCGTGAACGTCCTGGGTCACTGCCATCCGAAGGTCACGCAGGCGCTGCAACAGCAGGCCCTGCGGCTGGTCCATACCTCGAATCTGTTCTATACCGAACCCCAGGTCAAACTGGCGCGGACCCTGGCGGACCATTCGTTCGCTGACAAGGTCTTCTTCTCCAACAGCGGGGCGGAGGCGAACGAAGCCGCGATCAAGCTGGCGCGGCGTTGGGCGCATACCAAAGACGGCGCGGGACGTTTTGAGATCGTCTCGATGCTGAACTCGTTCCATGGGCGCACGCTTGCCACGCTCACGGCCACCGGTCAGGAGAAGGTCCAGCAGGGGTTCGAGCCCTTGCCGGAAGGCTTCCCGCACGTGCCGTTCAACGATGTGGATGCGTTGGCTTCGGCGGTGTCGGCCAAGACCGCGGCGGTGCTGGTCGAGCCGGTGCAGGGCGAAGGAGGCGTGCGGGTCGCCACCCCGGCGTTTCTCCAGGCCTGCCGTGATATCACCAAGGAGCGAGGGGCGTTGTTGATCTTCGATGAGGTCCAGACCGGCATCGGCCGCACCGGGCGGTTGTTTGCCTACGAGCATTTCGGGGTCATCCCAGACATCATGACGCTGGCGAAAGGGCTGGGATGCGGCATGCCGATTGGAGCCTGCCTGGCGACTGACGAGGTGGCCACGGTCTTCACGCCGGGTAGCCACGGTTCGACATTGGGCGGCAACCCTCTGGCCTGTGCCGCCGCTTTGGCGGTGCTGGAGGTGATCCTCGAGGACATGGACATCCTGGGGCACTGCACTGAAATGGGCGAGTATTTCATGAAGGGCTTGAAGGATCTCCAGGGACGATGCCCGGTGATCACCGACGTCCAGGGGCTGGGCCTGATGATCGGCATCGAGGTGACCATGGACGCCCGTGAGCTCGTTCACGATCTCCGCAAGCGCGGCATTCTCATCAATGCCACGAGCGAGCGCAAGCTGCGGTTCGTCCCGCCGTTGATCGTGACGCACGCCGAGATCGACCGGGTCGTCACCACGCTCGGCGACGTGATCGAGGCCCGCCGATGACCGCCGTGCCGCCCCACTTGCTGGCGGTTCACGACCTGACCCGGGATGAGATCCTCTCGATCTTCCGGGAGGCTGCG
>VBOO01000316.1 GCA_005877505.1 Nitrospirota bacterium | reverse complement strand
TATGTGGAGCCAAGCGACTCAGGGACCAGTTGGAACCGGCCAAAAGATCAGTCGAAGCAAACGGCAAGAGATGAGATCGTAGATGCTGCCAACGCCTATGCAGGTGCGCTTGACCGCTTTACCTGTGTGGATATCTATCGGGACGAAGACCCTGCCTTCTACTCGGCATTGGAAGCCTGGAAAGAATGCCCGACAATGCCCGCCGCACCTCACCCGCCAGCTTTCGATTGAAGGAGAGTAATTAGGGGCAGACTCGTTTTCTGAGGGTTCGGTCAACAGAACAGTTTATGGGACAAGGGGCTCTGTCTCGGGGCAGTCGATGAGGAATTGCGGTCGTGCCGGCGGGTCAGTTTCGGTTTGTGTGTAGCGGCAGGGAGGAAGATCCGCCTGCAGTCGTTTCAAGAGGGCGAGCACCTTCATGTTGGGGGGAATGTCGCACACCCACACGTGCATGCCGGATTCTAATTCTACAAAATTCTGTTGCACGCGAAATTCCGGTTTCTCCATGAAGTAGGCCGAAAGAAATCCGGTCATGGCCTGCACCACCCAGGGGTGCTCCTTCACATACCGGTAGCTGACCCGAAGCTCGACCACCTGACTCATTTGCGTCGAATCCATCCGTGAGATAGATTATAGCAACGCCATGCCCTTGACCGCCTATAACCACGTTCCGATTCCGTCGTTCATGTACGGCACGGCCTGGAAAAAAGAGGCCACGACGCAACTGGTGCAATCCGCCGTGGCGGCAGGCTTCACGGCCATCGACACGGCCAATCAACTGATCCATTACCAGGAAGCCCTGGTGGGTGACGCCCTGCAAGCACTCGCGAAGAACGGGATCACGCGCGACCGCCTGTTTCTCCAAACCAAGTTCACGCCGGCCAACGGCCAGGACCATCGCACCCCCTACGATGCCTCGGCCGACCTCACCACCCAGGTCAGACAGTCCTTCGACAGCTCGCTGGCCCATCTCCACACCGAGTATGTGGATTCCTATGTCTTGCACGGACCCTATCAGCGGCAGGGCCTAGGGGACGCGGACTGGGAGGTGTGGACGGCCATGGAAGGGCTCTATGCATCAGGGAAAGCCAAAATGATCGGCATCAGCAATGTCGCGGCCCAACAACTCACCCAGCTCTGCGCACAGGCGAAGCAGAAGCCCATGGTGGTGCAAAACCGGTGTTTTGCCGCACTCGGATGGGACAAAGAGGTGCGGGAGATTTGCCGGACCCACGACATCATCTATCAAGGTTTTTCGCTGTTGACGCCATCGCCAAACGGTCAGGGGCTGGTGTCGCACAGGTCATCTTTCGGTTTGCCATGCACATCGGGATGCTCCCGTTGACCGGAACCACGAGCCCACAACATATGAAAGAAGACCTCCAAGCCGAACAGTTCACACTCTCCCCCGAAGACATCCGGCGGATTGAAACGATCGCGCTGTAACGAGAAGATGCAGGATCAGGGGGTCAGGCATGAGTTCTTGACTTCAGCCGTGATGAAGTTATTGAGCAGCCGACACCCGGCGAAGAGCGTCGCCTCCTCGTTCCGAACCCAGCCGGCTTGAGACATCGGTGTCGCCGGCCTGCTGGGACTTGCGTTCGGCTCCGACCTGCTTCCACCCTTTGCGCTCGGTGCAATCGATCATGTCCGCAAACGCCAGGCTCTGATAGTCCGGATGCGCCGCGGGATTCTGCCGGTAGGCAAGGGCGGCGGGACTCTTCGCTACCTCCACCGCACAGGCCTGCTGATCTTCAACGAGTGAATTATGGCTGCCCGCATTCTCAAATATCGGATCCCCGCAGCCGGACAGCAGGACAGCGGCCATGAGCGCCCCTGTCAATGTGCATAGTCTGAGCGTCATAGCCGCGCCCTCGCCGTTCCTTGGGACGATTTTCTGTCGACCGCCATCTTCGCCTCGCAGAGAAGCTTCGCCAGCGAGGCACAACAGAATACATCGCCCCTGTGGGTCATTCGTGCATTAATGCAACGGCTGCGGCTCGCCGTAGAGGAAGTCATCCATCATGACGATGTCTTGTTTCACACCATCATTCGGCCCCGGGGCGACGCTGCCGCTCGTGATCCGCACCCGCGCGATGCGCGCATCTTTGAAGACGATCCCGAAGAAGGACAGGCTCCCATCGCCTGGCGAGGCTGGGACGACGCCCTTGAACAGCAGCTTCTCGTCGTCATCGTCATCGTCATCGCCGTCGGCGGCGGTGGTGCCGAAGTACTCGATCAGCGTGCTGGCCCGACGGTTCCTTTCAGGCCCGCTTCCAGCCGGCCGGTCGACGTCCGTGAAAACCGCGCCAAAGCCGCTGACCGTCGCTGGATGCCCCCCATTGCTGCCGGGCACGAAGAACAAGCCCTCGGTGATATTGCTGCCCACCGGGGTGAACAGGCGCAAGGGGCTCAAGGTGCTGAAGATCGTGCCGTAGGTCGGATTGTCGAAGAGCACCGCCAGGCCGCCCTGGCGCCCACTCGCCGGGGGAGCCTGCGAGAGGCCCGTCCCTCGCGTGGTGAACCGTGCGCCGCGGGTGTTCAGGAACACGTCGAACGGAGTGACCGGGGCCGTAGTGGTATCCGCGCCGCCGCCGTCCCAGTTGATCTCGCGCCGACCGCTTGCGAGCGGGCCTGGCGTATTGCCGTTGTTGGGGTTCCCCAGGGCACCGCGGAACGCATCAACCGTGCTCTGAATCGAGAGGGCGTTTGGCCCGGCTGCCTGGAACACGGTCGGCGGAACGAAGTGCTTTGTATTATCCTCCGCGTACGCCTCTGGGTGAACTGGGACCGGCGTCATCACCGGCAACAAGCCGAAGGCAGCGGCAACTGATG
>VBOO01000119.1:6433-8492 GCA_005877505.1 Nitrospirota bacterium | reverse complement strand
GGAAGCCAAGCGGCCAGCCGCTGCCAGACCGACCGCTGCATGGCCTGGGACACGAACCGACGGGTAATGTCGCAGACACGGGTTGAATGCCGGTAATACTGCTGCATAAACTGCTCGACGGCCAGGAGGTGGGGCAGGTCTTTGAATCCCCACAGGCCGGCGATCCGGATCTGCTCGTCGAACGTCAGGATATCCTGGGCCCGCAAGGCGAAGAAATGGAGCTCGTTCCGAACGCGCCAGAAAAACTCCTGGGCGTCCCAGAGCGCCGCTACCTCCCCGGCTGACAGCAAACCGCCGGCGGAGAGGTCCTCCAATGACGACATCTCGTAGCGCGCGAGGGCTGTCCACTTGAGCAGATGCAGATCCCTCAACCCGCCCCGACTCTTTTTGATGTTCGGCTCCAGCAGGAAGTTGGTGGACCCGTACTTCCCATATTCCTGTTGCCGATCTGCGAGCTTCAGGGCCACGTACTCCTGCACCCTTTTCCCCGAGACCTGCTCGCGGTACGTGCGCGTGAATTCGTCAAAGAGGGTTTGATCTCCGGCCAGCCAGCGAGCTTCCATCAGAGACGTGCGCACGGTCAAGTCGGTCCGGCCCATGGACCGGCAGTCCGCGACGGTCCGCAGGCTATGGCCGACCAGGAAGCCGAGGTCCCACAGGACATGGAGAATCGCCGTCGACACGGCCCTGGCCTCTCGTTCGTGCAATGGCTCATAGAGGAACATCAGATCGATGTCTGAATAAGGCGCTAGTTCGCGCCGGCCGTAGCCGCCCAGGGCGACCAACGCGACTCCAGTCGGATTGAACGTACCCGCGTATTCGAGCGTGTAAAGGTCACGCAGAATGTTATCCGCCAAGTCGGTCAGCGCCGTGACGGTCTCTACACCGCTCGCACCGCGGGCATGGGCGGCCGCGATAGTCTGGCGACGCGTTTCGAGGGCATCCCTGGTCCACGAGACGCTCGGTGTCCGATTGAGGAGAGACTCCAACATGGTAGTTAAATAGCGCGGTCTCCGGTCTCGCCTGTGCGGATGCGCACGACCTCGTCGAGATTGGAAACAAAGATCTTCCCGTCTCCGATGCTCCCGGTCTTAGCCGTCCGGATGATCGTTTCGACCACTTTGTTCGCCAAACTGTCCACGACGACGACCTCGATCTTGGTTTTGGGCACGAACTCGATCGTGTATTCGGTGCCCCGGTAGGCTTCCTTGTGTCCCTTCTGGCGGCCGAACCCGCGTACTTCCGAGACGGTCATGCCATAGACGCCCAGTTCGGTCAAGGCGTCTTTGACTTCTTCCAGTTTGAAAGGCTTGATAATTGCCTCGATTTTCTTCATGAGCGCCTGCCCCCTCCTTTTCAGACCCGCAAAGGCAAATCATCATAGCCGAATCGTCTTTTTCACACAACCGCTGCCTAGCAGGCAACCCTTCACTCTCAGTCCGATCAAAAGGACCGGAAAAGCCTCACGAAACCGGCGGCCGGCGTCGGACGACCGGCCGCTCCCGCGCTTCTTCCTACAATGGCCCCGTCAAAAGTTAATGTCCAACTGGACTGTCCATTTCCATTGACCGTTGATGACGTGGTCGTTGAACCACACCGGCCCGGTCAGGAGACTGATGTCTTTGTTGAAGTAGTGGTACATGCCGAATCCGCCCCCGCCGATGAAGTTCTTCCCGCTGGCGTAGTCGGCCGCGAACACCCACTTGTTGTACTCATTGCCTTCCTTGTCTTTGACCTTCCAGAAGCCATAGTCATAGCCGACCATGCCACCGGCGTTGTCCAGCTTTCCGCTGGCACCGGCGATACAGGCCAGTGCCCCAGTTCCGTTAGGCTTGCATCCCCCCTCACGCATGAGAACGGCGTCCGGATTACCGTAATACCCTCCGGCGTGGATTCGGCCCAATGGCCCCAGAGTTTTTCCGACTATAAAGTCAAAGATGTCCATATTGGTGACCTGCGCTTGGGTCCCGGCGTTGAAAAGGCCCACATTGATGGCCGGAAACCAGCTACCGAAAAACGCGCCTTCTGGCGTGCCGAGTTTGACATTGAACAGCAGCGA
>VBOO01000119.1:0-6371 GCA_005877505.1 Nitrospirota bacterium | reverse complement strand
GACTTCCATATTCAGTTTCTCGAAGGGCAAGACCCCGACCGTCAAGCCCACATCGGTCGGAAAAGAATCAAACTGTGCACCGCTAGGCTGGGCGAGCTCTTCCTGCGAGCGCGACAACCGGAAGTAGTTGTCCACCCCGATGTGCCAGACGTTGAAGGGCTGGACGTCAGACGTGGACACTGTCCAATATGTCGTGGAAGGGGTCGCCAAGACCGTTCCTTCTACGATAAGTGATAGGAGCACGATGTGTATTATGATGCGTCCGAGTCGTTTCATGGCTGTGCCGCCTCCTTTGTTGATTCAGTACACGTGCCTGACTGATTATGAACGGCGACATCATCGTCCCCCTCCACACGTCATTGTGTAGAAACCTATGTTCAACGACTGCGATAACGGTTCGTGATCGGCATCCGCCGGTCTTTCCCCAACGCCCGGTGCGTGATCTTTACCCCAGGCGGCGATTGCCGGCGTTTATATTCACTCCGGTCCACGAGCGCGATGACGTGCTCCACCGTGCGACCATCGAAGCCGGCAGCGACCAGGTCGGCGAGGCTCTGGTCCTCCTCCACGTATCCCCGAATGATGGGATCGAGGACTTCGTAGGGCGGAAGGGAGTCCTGGTCCGTCTGGTTGGGACGCAGTTCGGCCGTTGGAGGCCGGGTGAACACGCGCTTGGGAATGACCGGATCGGCCTCCCGCGCGTTTCGCCATCGGGCCAGCTCGTACACCAGTGTCTTCGGCACGTCCTTGAGGGCCGCGAAACCGCCGGCCATATCGCCGTACAACGTCGCATAGCCGACGCTCATCTCGCTTTTGTTCCCTGTCGTCAGGACGAGCCAACCAAACTTGTTAGAGAGCGCCATCAAAAGGTTCCCACGAATCCGGGCTTGGAGATTCTCCTCGGTCACGTCCGGCTGCCGCCCTTTGAAAACTGGCGCCAAGGTAGTTGCATACGCCTGGAAGATAGGCGTGATCAGCAAGGTTAGGAATTGGATCCCCAGGTTCCGAGCCAGCGTCTGCGCATCCTCGCGGCTCTCGTCCGAAGAGTACGGGGACGGCATGAAGACGCCGACGACGTTGGGCGCACCCATCGCATCCGCGGCAAGGACTGCGCTCAAGGACGAATCGATGCCGCCGCTCAGGCCCAGCACCAGCTTCTCGAACCTGTTTTTGCGGGCGTAATCGCTGATGCCCAACACCAGGGCCCGGTAGACTTCTTCCAGCGGAGAGGGAACGGCTGGCAGGCCCCCATGGGCCGGGCGATGGTGCGTCGCGCGGAAACGGGAGGAAAGGACGACTCGATCCACCGAGACGCCTCTCCGTTCGACCATGCGGCGCGCACGTCGGCGCCGCGTGTCGTGCAAGCGAGCCCGCGCGACGGCGTCGGCATCAACGTCGGCCACCACGAGATCTTCCTCAAACGCCCGTCCGCGGGCCACGGTGTTGCCGCTGTGATCCACGACAAGGCTATTGCCATCAAAGACCAGTTCGTCCTGGCCGCCCACCTGATTGACGTAGGCCACAGCCACGAGGTTGTCCACGGCGCGCGTGGCCAGCATTTCTTCCCGGAACCGGAGTTTGCCCCGATGGTAGGGCGAGGCGCTGATGTTGACGACGACTTCCGCGTCCCCGACGAGTGATTGCGCCCGCGTGGGGCCTTCGGGAAACCAGATGTCTTCGCAGATGTTGAAGCCGATGGTGATTCCGTTGAGCACCACCGTCACGGAACGCGTGCCGGCCTGGAAATAGCGGTTCTCGTCGAACACCCCATAGTTCGGCAGGTGGCTCTTGTGCTGGGTGGCCACGATCCGCCCATTCGACACGAACGCGGCGGCGTTGAAGATATCGTTGTGGCGGTCCACGAAGCCGAGCACGGCGGCGATCCCTTTGACCTTCCGGACGATCCGGTGCAGCACGGCGAGGTTGTCGGTGATGAACTGGGGGTGCAGCAACAGGTCTTCCGGCGGGTAGCCCGTGATGGTCAATTCCGGAAACACGACGAGATCGGCCTGCGCCTCACGGGCTGCCTCGAGCCCTTTGAGTACCAGCGCGGCATTGCCGTCGAGGTCGCCGACGGTCGTGTTCATCTGAGCCAGCGCAATCCGCAGAAGTCGCATCCCGCCCTCGTGTGCGATCAAAAAGAAAAGGTCCTCACGCTCGTGCCCTTGAGCACGGCACGGCCGGAGGACGGCATCGTCCAACAACAAAAAAGGCGCCTTCCCCTACTTTCTTACGGGGAAAGACGCCATCGTCTAGCACATCATCGTGCTATGGTGCATAGCCTTATAGCAGAAGCTTGTAAGGGATGTCAAGGCTATTTTTTTACGGAGACCCGTTTGTCGAGTTCCCCAGCCAGGAGAATGGCCTCCGCGATCTCCCGCATGGAGCGCCGGGTGTCCATGCTCTGCCGTTGCATGATCCGGAAGGCGTCCTCTTCGGAAATCTGCTTGCTCCGCATGAGGGAGCCCTTGGCCCGCTCCACCAGCTTACGCACCTCCAGGGCCTCCTGCATTTCAAAGGATTTCTCCATCAGGGTCGTGTTTTCGATCGCGATCGCCGCCTGGCTGGCCACGGCCTGGAGTACCTTGATCTCTTCGGCCAAAAACAGGTGCTCGTGGGACGTGTAGCTGTTGATCACCCCGATGGGTTTGTCCTTCACCAGCATCGGGACCGACAGGAGCGAGCACAGGCCTTCTTTCCGGGCCAGGTCCGGATATGTGTAGCCGGGGTCCTTGGTCACGTCGAGGACCGCAATGGGCCGGCGCTCCTTGAGCGCCTGCCCGCTGATGCTTTGCCCGACCTTGAGGTTCGGCTTCCGCCGATAGCTCTCGCTCAGGCTCTGCGTGGCCGCGATGCGCAGTTCCTCCCGGTCCGGGTCCAGCAGCATGATCGAGCAGATGGTCGAGCCCATCATCTCGGCCGTCATCGTGACCAGCAGGTGCAGGATCTCCTCCAGCAGGCGGCCGGACGTGATCGTCGCGCTCACCCGGGACAGGGTCTCGACCTGACGGGCCTTCTTGGTGATTTCAGCGTGCAGTCGTGCGGTCTCGATCGCTCCGCCCACCTGCCGCCCCATCGTGGTCATCAGCGCGACCTCATGGGCGCGATGCCGGTGGGGGTGTTTGTGCTGGACGTTGATGACGCCGATCACCTCCCGCTTGGCCATGATGGGCACGGAGAGAAACGCCTGGTGGCGGTCCTCGGGCAGGTTATGGAAGAACTTGAACCGGGGATCGTCGCTGGCGTTGCTGGCGATCGCCACGGCGCGGCCTTGCTGGGCTACCCAACCGGTGATCCCTTCTCCCAGACTCAGCCGGATGCGCCCGATCAACTTGGGATGGGGATTCTTGGAGGCCCTGAGCACAAGCTCATCCCGGTGCGAGTTCAGCAGGTAAATGAGGCAGGAATCCGCCTTCGTGACCTCGACGGCGATGTCCACGATGTCATGCAGGACGGCGTCGAGATCCAAGTTGCCGCTGATCGTATCGCTGATTTTGTGGAGGATATCCGCTTCGCGTGTCTTCTCGCGGAGGGCCCGCTGAAGGGCGGCCATGGAGGCTCCACCGTGCTGCTTCATCCTGGTGTGACTCCGTTCGGGAACGGGACTATAGCACAGGGAGGGATCAGGCGCCAGGCTTGGTGGCGATCAGAACTTGGCGGATCTCCGGCTCTTCGACCGGACGGACCAGGACGTGCCCGATCCGGTCCGGCAACACGAAGTGGATCCGCCTGTCCTGGACTTTCTTGTCCTGCCGCATGGCCCGGATGAGGGCGGACGCGGAGCGCGGGGGAAGATCGGCCGGGAGCCCGGTCCGCTCGACGAGGGCCCGGATCCGCGTGCCCACCGTGGCGTCCGCCAGTCCCAGGCGTTCCGCCAACCGGGCGGCGACGACCATGCCGATGGCGACAGCCTCCCCATGCTTGTAGCGACGGTAGCCGCCGAGTGTCTCCAGGGCATGGCCGACCGTGTGCCCGAAATTGAGGATGCGTCGGCGATCGCCCTCCTGTTCATCCTGGGAGACCACCGCGGCCTTGATGGCGCAGGAGGTCTGGATGACCCGGTGAAGCACGGCAGGGTCCAGCTTCAGGATCGGGTCCATGTTTCGTTCCAGAAATTCGAAGAACTCGGCGTCCGTGATCACCCCGTATTTGATGACTTCCGCTAAGCCCGCCCGGTATTCTCGCGGGGGGAGCGTCCGGAGCGCACCGGGGTCGATCAGCACCAGCTTGGGCTGATAAAACGTCCCGATCAGATTTTTCCCCAGCCGGTGGTTGACCCCCGTCTTGCCGCCGATGCTTGAGTCCACCTGCGCGACCAGCGTCGTCGGCACCTGCACGAAGGGGACGCCCCGTAGATAAACCGACGCGGCGAACCCGGCCAGATCGCCTATGACGCCCCCTCCCAGCGCCACCAGCCAGGCCTTCCGCTCGTAGCGGTGCCGGAGGAGCTCGTTGAGGATCTTGGCGACCCACCTCAGCGACTTGGTCCGCTCGCCGTCCGGGAGCGCCAGCACTGTCGGTTGCAAGCCAACCGCACTCAAGCTGCGGACGACGCGGGTTCCGTAATACCGCTTGACCACGGCGTTCGTCACGATAACCGTGTCGGGCCCCAGCTTAAACGGCGCGAGGAACTCCCCAACGTGATCGAGCAGCCCCTCACGAATCACCACCTCATAGCCGCGATCCCCTAAGTCCACGCAGATTCGGTCACAGACTGGGGACGTCCGGTCCGTCACGTCTCGGTCGGTAGTCATGACATGACAACTTTCGGAGGGACCGAGGGTCGCTCAGAAGTCCCTGACGTACGCTTGGTAGGCGTCGAAGTTGCGCCGCATTTCCACGAGGGTGTCCCCACCGAACTTCTCCACCATGGCGGCAGCCACTTCGTAGGCCACCACCGCTTCTCCCACCACGCCGGCCGCAGGGACCGTGCAGATGTCGGAACGCTCGATGGTGGCTTCAACGGGCTCCTTCGTCAGGATGTCCACGCTTTTCTTGGGCGCATACAGCGTCGAGATTGGTTTCATCGCAGTCCGCAGGACGATGGGCTGCCCGGTGGTGATTCCCCCTTCCAGCCCGCCGGCGTTATTGGAGCCGCGAATGAATCCGGCCTTGGGGTCGTAGAAGATCTCGTCATGCACCTCCGAACCGAACCGGCGTGCCGCCTCGAAGCCCATCCCCACCTCCACCCCTTTCATGGCTTGAATGCTCATGAGCGCCATGGCCAGCCTGGCCGTGAGGCGGCGATCCCACTGGGCATAGCTTCCTAACCCGATCGGGGGATTGGTGACGACGACTTCGAAGACCCCGCCGAGCGTGTCTCCCTTCTGCTTCGCCTCCCGGATGCGCTCGACCATTTTGGCTGAGCTCTCCGGATCGGGGCAGCGGACTTCCGACTCCTCCGCCTGGCGAAACGCCTGTTCCGTCGTCAAGCCTGCCAGCGACGCCCGCACCCCGCCGATTTCCAGCGTGTAACTATACACCTGGAGGCCGAATTCCGCGAGCAACCGTTTGGCGACGCCACCGACCGCCACCCTGATTGCCGTTTCCCGCGCGCTGGCCTTCTCCAGCACGTTCCGGATGTCGCGATGGTTGTACTTGATGGCCCCGACCAGATCGGCATGGCCGGGCCGCGGGCACGTGACGACTTTTTCCGTGACCGGGGGCCCCGGCTCCGGGGCCATGATCTCTTTCCAGTTCTCCCAGTCCCGATTGGCGACATGCAGGGTGACGGGGGTGCCGAGGGTGAACCCTTTGCGGACGCCCGAGAGGAACTCGACGCGATCCTGCTCGATCCGCATGCGGCCGCCACGGCCGTAGCCTTTCTGCCGCCTGGCGAGGTCGTGATTGATGTCGTCCGCCGTGAGAGGCAGGCCCGAGGGCACCCCTTCCAGGATGGCGATCAACCCCTTCCCGTGGGATTCTCCCCCGTTCAGGTACCGGAGCATGAGGGAAGCGTCCTTGTGTGCTACTCCTTGATGAGCGTCGGGGTGACAAAGACCAGCAGCTCCGTCTGGGTGACGGAGACACCCTCGTTCTTGAACAGCCAGCCGAGGAAGGGGATGCGGTTGAACCACGGGACGCCCTGCGTGGAGTCACTGCGATTCTCTTCGAAAATCCCGCCCAGCACCGTCGTCTCGCCGTTCTTGAGCAGGATTTCCGACGTCGCCTCCTTCTTGTCAATCGTCGGTCCCGCCGTGACGGTGACCGCCCCAAGGGCGTTCTTGGTCACCTTGATTTCGAGCCGGACCGTATCGGCATGGGGAATCACATGCGGCGTCACGTTCAGGGTCAGCGTCGCATCCACAAACGTGGTTTGCGTCCCCTGCAGCGAGGTGGTCGAGAAGGGGATCTGGCTGCCCTGTTCAAGC
>VBOO01000116.1 GCA_005877505.1 Nitrospirota bacterium | reverse complement strand
CGATCAGGATGCGGTCGCCTGGTTTCACATCGGCGGGCAGGTGGCTATACGTGACCGGGATCGCGCCGCCGCCGGCTTCGGTGGCGGTGGCCAGGGTGATCGTCTGCCCCGATTCGACGGAAATGGGGGCGGGGAGATTCCCGATGCGAATCCGAGGCCCTTGCAGATCCTGAAGGATGGCGATGGGGCGGCCGGCGGCGGCCTCCGCTTCGCGGATGGCCGTGATCGCCAGGGCGTGTTGCTCGTGCGTTCCGTGTGAGAAGTTCAGCCGGGCGACGTCGAGGCCCGCGGCGATCAGCTTCTGGAGCGTCTCCAAGGATCCCGAGGCCGGCCCGATCGTGCAGACAATCTTCGTGCGCCGCATGGATCGGATTGTAGCAGAATCCCGGGATCTGGTCAGTTTGGTCCTACTGTTTTGGACCGTTTCGGATCATCTGATCTACACCACGTTCGATTTCTCAGAAGAACGGATGGGCTGACAGGAAGTATCGCC
>VBOO01000115.1 GCA_005877505.1 Nitrospirota bacterium | reverse complement strand
CGCCCAGAGGCTGCCTGCGCACGTGATCTCGGCGGTCGGCGGAGTCGCCTTGGCATTCACCACAATCTTTGAAAACACGTGCGTAGCCGAGAACTGCGTGTGCAGGAGAAACAGGTCTTTCCAGACCAGCCGCAGGCGGTCTTTATCGTAGCCATGGTACTTGTAGCTCTGCGAGTACATCGTCATCAGCGTATCCAGGTCTTGCTTGCGCAGGGCTTCGTCGGCCCGGCTGAAGGTGTCGAGGATCTCCGTGAGCGTGCGTTGGTCCGCCTGCACCACCGCCCCATTCGCGAGCTGCGTTCTGCCGATGTCCGGCATCTCCGGAGGCAGACCGAATCGGCACCCCGCAAGGCCGACGATGCTCCATGACAGAACAACGACTACGCGTGTCCCTTTCAAACGCATGTGCCCTCCTTTCTCATCTTGAGCACTGTCAGGCCGCGGGAACCTCCGTCCAGCTCCACCATC